>CAIXPV010000056.1 GCA_903921405.1 uncultured Actinomycetes bacterium | reverse complement strand
GATGAGATTAACCCGGAAGACTTTGCCGGATAGGCGCCAAACCCTCAATCTCAAGTAGAGGTTTCGACCGTGTCGGTCATTGAATCTACCTCGGTGCTGCCTTAGATTTACATCACTCCCCAAGAGAATCGAGCTCGACGTGACTTCCCAAGAAACAGAGATCGGCTACCGTGGCGCCACAGCCTGTTCAGCCGCTGGAATTACATATCGTCAGTTGGATTATTGGGCACGTACATTTTTAGTAGAACCTAGCGTTCGAACTGCTAGCGGTTCTGGAACGCAGCGCCTCTATGGCTTTCGCGACATCCTGGTCTTAAAAATAGTTAAGCGGCTATTGGATGCAGGAGTTTCACTACAAAATATTCGAACAGCAGTTGATCATCTGCGCGATAGGGGAGTCACAGATTTAGAGCGAATCACCTTGATGAGTGATGGCGCATCGATCTATGAGTGCACCAGCTCTGATGAAATCATCGATCTCTTGGCCGGTGGACAGGGTGTCTTTGGAATTGCCGTAGGCAAGGTCTGGCATGAAGTTGAAGGCTCGCTCTTGTTGCTTCAAGGTGAGATTAATGGGCAGATCGTTAGTGGTACAGATAACGACGAGCTTTCCCTTCGCCGCAGGAGTAAAGGCGCCTAATTCGCAATAGTCTTGAACCATGACTGATTACGATTCATTTTCTCGCCGCCACATAGGACCAACCTCAGCAGATGAGGCTGCCATGTTGCAGGCCCTTGGATACTCAACTCTTGATGCATTTATCCGCGATGTTGTCCCATCGAATATCGCGATTAGTGGAGTCATCGAAAGCGTTCTGGATAGTGCAAGGAGTGAAGTCGAAGTAATTGCCGAACTACGATCGATTGCCTCAGAGAATAAAGTTTTTCGTTCTTTAATTGGAACTGGATACTACGGAACCATAGTTCCACCAGTTATCAAAAGAAATGTTTTAGAGAATCCAGCCTGGTACACCGCATATACGCCTTATCAACCAGAAATTTCTCAAGGCCGATTAGAAGCGCTCTTTACTTTTCAAACGATGATCTGCGAACTAACAGCTCTGGATATTTCAAATGCATCCATGCTTGACGAGGGCACCGCAGCGGCTGAGGCAATGACTCTTGCACGACGTGCATCAAAGCTCAGCGATTCCGCAGTTTTTTTAATTGAAGAACATGTGCATCCGCAAACAAAAGCAGTTGTTCGAACACGCGCTAAGCCGCTGGGTATCACAGTTGTTGAGATTGATTCTGGTCATGTGGTTCGAGATGGATATGAGGGCGAATTCTTTGGTGCCTTGCTGCAATACCCAGATACAACAGGAACTGTTATTGATTATTCAAGCTTTGCTGATTACGCCCACACGCGAGATGCCTTGGTAATTGCGGCAACCGATTTACTTGCATTAACACTGCTGAAAGCGCCAGGGGAGTGGGGCGCCGATATCGCTATCGGAACTTCACAACGCTTTGGTGTTCCAATGGGATTCGGTGGACCTCACGCAGGCTTCTTGGCCGTACGCACGGGACTTGAACGTTCAATGCCTGGGCGTCTTGTAGGTCAGAGTATTGATACAACGGGAAAGCCGGCATTTCGCTTAGCTTTGCAAACGCGTGAACAACATATTCGTCGCGACAAGGCAACCTCAAATATTTGCACCGCCCAAGTTCTCTTAGCAAATATGAGCGCTTTCTATGCGATGTGGCATGGTCCGGTTGGTCTTCGACATATTGCAGAAAGAGTCAATGGTTTTGCATCTCGTCTGCACGCTGCAACAAATAGTCGAGACGATGTTGTTTTCGATACGGTGCATATTGTTGTCAAGGATGCGCAAGCAGTTCATGCACAAGCGATCGCTCTTGGTATTAACTTTGCAAAAGTGAGCGACACTGCGGTACGGGTTTCATTTGATGAAGAGACAACTGAAAAAACTTTCGCTGATGTCCTCTCAATTCTTGGCGTTCAGGATGTTGCAGTGAAGAGGATTCCCGCAAAGTTCCTGCGAACAAGCACGTACTTAACTCATCCTGTATTTAACACCAATCACAGCGAAACTGGCATGATGCGCTATCTTCGCAATTTGGCCGATAAGGATTTAGCTCTCGATCGAACAATGATTCCCTTAGGTTCATGCACAATGAAATTAAACGCAGTCACCGAGATGGAATCGGTAACCTGGCCTGAGTTTTCTTCATTGCACCCATTTGCTCCGGCCGATCAAAGCGCTGGATCACGCAAGTTGATTCAACAGTTATCCGATTGGCTAGTAGCAATTACTGGCTACGACGCAGTGTCCTTGCAACCTAACGCTGGAAGCCAAGGGGAGTTCTCTGGATTACTAGCGATTCGAAATTTCCATGACTCGCGAGGAGACCAAGGACGAAAAATCTGTCTTATTCCGTCAAGTGCGCACGGAACAAATGCGGCTTCGGCGGTAATGGCTGGAATGAAGGTTGTTGTAGTTGAGTGCGATGACAATGGAAATGTTTCGATGGATGACATCAAAGCCAAGATCGCAGAACATGGCCCCGCACTTGCCGCATTGATGATCACTTATCCATCAACGCATGGCGTTTTCGAGACAGCTGTCTCTGAAATTTGTGCATTGGTACATGATGCCGGCGGTCAGGTGTATGTCGATGGTGCCAACTTGAATGCACTAGTGGGCGTTGCACAACCCGGAAAGTTTGGCGCTGATGTCTCTCACTTAAATCTTCACAAGACCTTTGCGATTCCTCACGGTGGAGGAGGCCCTGGAGTAGGTCCAGTTATTTGCCGTTCCCACTTAGCGCCATTCCTACCCAATCATCCGCTGGATGCATTGGCAGGACCTGCGACTGGACCGGGACCAATTTCAGCTGCCCCATTTGGTTCGGCAAGCATCTTGCCAATCTCGTGGGCCTACATTCGTCTGCTGGGGGGAGAAGGGTTAACTCATTCAACCCAGGTGGCGATTTTGTCTGCCAATTACATTGCAGCACGCCTTCAAGAGTCATATCCAGTGCTCTACACCGGTCTGAATGGTCGTGTTGCCCACGAGTGCATCCTTGATATTCGTGGATTAACGAAGGATTCAGGTGTCACCGTCGATGACATTGCCAAGAGATTGATGGATTACGGCTTCCATGCCCCAACTATGTCTTTCCCAGTAGCTGGCACTTTGATGATTGAGCCGACTGAGTCAGAGGACATTGCCGAAATCCACCGCTTTATCGATGCGATGATCTCGATTCGCTCTGAAATCCAAGAGGTCATCGATGGAAAGCTCAGCGTCGAAGGCTCTGCCTTACGCCATGCGCCTCATACAGCCCTTTCCATGGTCTCAGCCCAGTGGGAGAGGGAGTACAGCCGTGAACAGGGCGGATATCCCGTTGCCTTGGATGGACTAGTTCCCGGAGAGTCGATTGGCTCTCGAATGAAGTATTGGCCACCGGTGTCTCGCATCGATGGCGCCCACGGAGACCGCAACTTGGTCTGCGCCTGCACACCATTGGATGAGTACCGGTAGGAGGGGTTGAAGAGCAGAGCTCTCCACCCTCTTTTCTTTACTTTACATAATGTCACTTATCGGCGTTAGATAGTGAGCCTGCGACGGGCCAGAATTACTAGCCATACCAGGGTCAGTACTAACGCCCAGTCACCAGCCTTATCGCGCGGTGTGTGGCTATCTAATAGTTCAGCATTGACAACGATATGTGCCGGCGTATGCATTGCTGTCTGCTGATCAACGACCCCTAAGTAATTAATTGTCGCCGAGATTCCAGTTGTCGACACTGAGAGAATATTTTTGCCATGTTCAATCGCTCGAATTCGTGAAATCGCTAACTGTTGTGCACTTTCAGATGTCCTACCAAAAGTCGCACTATTTGTTTGCACGACTATTAATTGCGCAGCTTTAGCTGCCTGACTAAGAATCTGATCGTCAATGAGTTCAAAGCAGATTACCGGTGCAATGCTGGCCTTTTTTTCAGAAAAAATCACGGAGGTTTTTCCGGGCGAAAAATCCTCCACGTCGTCAACAAATGGTGAGATTTTAGAGGCGATCGTGCGCAATGGGATGTATTCACCAAAAGGCGTTAGATGCTGCTTTACATAGACACTTTGTATATCTTTTGTCCAATGTATTGAAGCATTCTGTAACTCGCCCTGTGTGCGAATAACTGCGCCGAGAATCAACGGTTTATCTATGTCATTGAGTGCCGCTGAGACTTCATTATTTGTAAAAGGATCAACATCAACTGCATTCTCAGGCCAGAGAATTAAGTCGACATCATTATTCTCAGCCAATGCTTTCTTAGTCTCCTTGATGTGATTAAAGAAAACAGCGGTGGCTCTGGAATTGAAATCTAAACCAAGCTCCGGCACATCCCCTTGCACCATGAGAACTTTTATCGAGCCTGCATGATGTATTGGAACTGAGATTAATAGCAATAGAAGAGGCAACAGTGCAATAAGAATAAATTTTTTATGCATCAGAGCAAAAAGTGCAAGGGCCAGAGTGAGCACCATGGCGGTTAATGCACTTACTCCCCCAAAGGCTGCGATATTTCGATACGGTGCATCGGCTTGTGAGAAAGCGATTCTTAACCAGCCAAAGCCCCCAAATGGAAAGCGTGATCGGACTTCTTCGGCGATAAGAAAGATGAATGGATAAAAAGAGATTCCATACTTCTTAGCCAAGCCAAGTGGAGCAAATAGGGCTGCTTGACCCACAAAAAGAATGATCCATGGCAATGAACCGACATAAATGCTTGTCCAATGAAGTGTTATTGCATTGAATACAAGTGCAAATAAAAATGATTGCAAAAAAGGTCGTGTGGATCGGGAAATACTGTACATATGAAGTGCTAAGCCAATAGGTGCCAACCACCAGATAGAAAAAGGCGCAAATGCAGCGCTCAGAAGAGCCCCACTTACAACGCTAATAAGCAGATTTACCACCCTAACGCACTGATCAAACGATCTACGCTGGCACCGAGTCCGTAACGCTCCTTGAATTGATAAATGGCCGATAAATCAGTGGGGGCTTTTGGCATCGAGAGATCTACTGTGGGTAGCGATACATTACGTGCAACGTGCACGACAGTAGGCGCAATTTTTAAGTAATCACTTCCAGCGATAATCTTTTTTGCGAGAGCTGCAGGTAAGGATTCATGATCGGCATGCGCACCTGCTAAAGCATCTTCAACGCTTGCAAAATTATTTGCAATCAGCGCAGCTCCTTTTTCTCCGATACCTCGAACGCCTGGCAATCCATCGGATGGATCACCACGAAACGTGGCAAATAAGGCGTACCGCTCCCCCGGGATTTGATATTTATCAGAAACATATTTTAGATCTACCAAATCATGTTGCGATATTCCCTTAGCTAAATAGACAACTTTAATGTCTCGCTTGTCATCGACCATTTGAAATAGGTCACGATCTCCTGTGACAATTCGTATCGGACCCTTCTCAACTTCTGCATACGTTGCCATTACATCGTCGGCTTCAAAATCATCGACACCAACGACTTGAATCCCAAAGAGATCTAAAAGATCTAGTAGCACGGGAATCTGTGGAGTCAACGTATCTGGCTCTTCCTCTTCATCGCCATCTTCATCTAGTCGATTAGCTTTATAATCAGGAAATAATTCAACTCGCCATGTAGGTCGCCAATCACCATCTAGACATGCAACTAGTCGATTCGGTTTGTAGATCGAGATAAGTCGAGCCGTCATATCTAAATAACCACGAATGGCGTTCACAGGGGTTCCATCGGGGGCAAGTAGCGTGTCAGGCATTCCGTAATACGCGCGATACCAAAGGGATGCACTATCTAGAAGCATTAACGTCATACATCCCCCATTAAATAGGCGACAACGCCGCGATCAATCTTCTTCACTGCATCCTTGCATACCGGACGCAGTTTCTCACTAGCTGCACTTATTTGATTCAAAAGATCAACAAGTTGTTTGGTTGATCGTACAAAATCACCAACCGACATGTCACTGCCTTTGAGAACGCTCTGCAAAGAGCCACCGTTAGCCCATTTGTAGGAGATCCAGCAAAAACCTGGATCGGGTTCGCGTTGTGTCTTAACTCCGTATTCGCTCTCGATGGCTTCTAACTGCGCCCATACTGAAATAACCTCAGTAAGAGCATTGGATACACGAGGACTAGGCATTTTTGGTGCAACATTTTCGGCAGAACGTGATTCAAAGATCATGCACGAAACAATTGATAACAGTTCAGTAGAGTTCAGATCATCAAATAGACCTACTCGAATAGATTCAGTTAACAGTAAGTCTGACTCAGCATATATCTTCGTTAGAATCTTTCCTTGAGCAGTTGGCTTTTCGCCTTCAATATAGTTTAGATGAGTTAGCACCTGACAAATTTGATCAAAGGTTTTTGCAATTACATTTGTTCTAGATTCCACGCGTGTGCGTAGGCCCTCATTTTCACGGTTCAATCGTCCGGCTCGTTCAGCAAAGCGTGCATGGTCTTCACGTTCATTACAGCTGTGACAACTGTGGTTACGAAGTGATTTTCGCAGATCGCTCAAGTCACTTTCAAGCCGCCCACGCTGTCTATTATCAAAAGTTTTCTTCTGATCACGTCGACTCAATAAGACTTCGACCTCTTTAATTTCTCTGCGAATGCTTGCGTAGTCAATGAAATCTCCAAGGTGGCACACTGCTTGTAGTAGCAGCTCCTCAATTGCCGTTTCATTCTTTCGAATCTGACGTGCCAAACCAACAACTGCACGGTCTGCTTGAAATTGGGCAAAGGATGATTCCAATGAACCTCGTGCTCGTTCGCGACCAAAACGTGAAATCAAGTTGATAGACATGTTGTACGAGGGTGCAAAGGATGAACGCAAAGGATACGTTCGAGTGGATGCAAGGCCAGCGGCTGCAGCTGAATCAACGGTGGGCGACCATTGGATTACAGCATTTCCCTCGATATCTATTCCTCGGCGACCGGCTCGACCAGTTAACTGGGTGTACTCCCCCGGAGTTATTGGTACATGTGCCTCGCCGTTGTATTTAACTAGTTTTTCTAATACGACAGTTCGTGCAGGCATATTGATTCCAAGGGCCAGAGTTTCAGTTGCAAACACTGCCTTTACTAAGCCGCGTTGAAAGAGATCTTCAACTGCTCCTTTAAAACTCGGTAGCAGTCCTGCATGGTGGGCTGCTATCCCTCGCTCCAACGCCGTTAGCCACTCAGTAAAACCCAATACCTCTAAGTCCTCTGATGCAATATTTGACGTGTATTTGAGCGCTGTTGCCCTAATGTCGATGCGCTCTTCAGGAGATGTAAGTCTGATTCCGGCGTGCAGACACTGCTTGACCGCTGCATCACAACCAACGCGCGAAAAGATAAAAGTGATCGCAGGCAACATATTCTCCCGCTGTAGCTTTTCAATAATATCAGCGCGCGATAGTCGTTCACTTGGCTCGTTGTATCTACCTCGGCGATGCTTGCTGATCGCTGATTTACGAATCGCTTCGCGTTCTCGCTGCAAGATTTCCGGATTAATCTGTCCAGGTTTTTCAAAAAGATCCAACATGCGGTTACCAATTAAAACATGCTGGTACAAAGGAATAGGTCTAATTTCGCTGACGATAACTTGGGTATTACCGCGAACCTCTCCGAGCCATTCACCGAACTCTTCGGCATTAGATACAGTTGCTGAAAGTGAAATTACTTGCACGCTCTCCATCAGATGGATAAGCACTTCTTCCCATACAGCTCCACGAAACTTGTCGGCTAAATAGTGCACTTCATCCATCACTACGTAGCCTAGATTCTTGAGAGTACTAGACCCGGCGTACAACATATTTCGCAAGACTTCAGTTGTCATAACCAAAATATCTGCTTCACTATTGATGCTTGTATCACCAGTAAGAAGACCTACTTTTTCTTCACCAAATTTTGCAACGAATTCAAAGTACTTTTGGTTGGAAAGCGCCTTAATAGGTGTTGTATAGAAGCATTTCTTGCCAAGATTGAGGGCAAAATAGGCAGCGAATTCGCCAACTACAGTCTTGCCGGCTCCGGTAGGAGCAGCAACAAGTACTCCACTCCCCTCCTCTACTGCGTGGCAGGCCGCGATTTGAAAGGGATCAAACTCAAAGTCGAAAGTTAGGAGAAAATCCCTAGTGACAGGATGGGAATTTCGTACCTTAGCGGCGGCGAACTTCTCTGCTGGGCTACTCACGGTATCCATGTTTGCAGTGCTCCATTCACGCACTCTGCAGTCAAGGGTGTGTCACCCAAGCGTTCGCCATCTGCATAGGCCACAGCTGTAGCTCTAATGGTTACATTTTTGCTACGCACGATTTCTACCGCGGGATGAGTTATATGAGTACCTTTAAATACTCGTGGAAAAACTTTAAGGAACTCAAGTTTTGACACTGGATGCAAAACCATCACGTCAAAGAGGCCATCATGAATATCGGCCTGTGGGCAAACCAACATTCCGCCACCATATGATCGACCGTTAGCAACGGCAATGAGCATGGCCTGCACGGAGATTTCGCGATCATCTAAAGTTATTTCATAATGTCGAGGTTTAAATCGTGGCAATTCAATTGCTATGGCAACGTTGTATTTGCTTGGCCCCTTTGGCCACTTCATAGAGTTAGCTTTCTCATTGACTATTGAGTCAAACCCCGTTGAAAGAATTGCACCGAACCAGCGCTCCTCCACTAAACCCAAGTCCATAGGTTTTGGTGGTGTAGAAATAATTCGTGTCAAATACTCGTCGAAATCATCGAGTGGCCAGCCTAATGTACGTACGAAATCATTGCCTGTTCCTGCGGGAATCATGGCAATCGGGATTTGTGCAGGTGTCAGAATCTGTAGAGCGCAGTGCAAAAGCCCATCTCCACCTACGGCAATCACACCATCGCAATCGGGGAAGCGCGAAATGAAATCGTGAAGATTCTCGATCAGCGCAGATGCGCTTTCACCGGTTACAACGCTAAATTCAACATCATGGGTAAGTAGAAACTGAGCGACCTGCGTACCAACGGATGCGCCTTTGCCAGATCCTGAAATCGGATTGATCAAGAGCGCCCACATGAGGCGACCTTATCGCCCTATTCCTCAATCGAGGTGGTGGAATCGATTGCACTCACCCCAGTTTCAACGTTTAGAGCACGTTTATCACGACGTCGATCAACGAGCAGGGCTATACCGCCAGCCAGAAAGTAGAGAAAGCACAGCGGTACGGCCAACAGCATCATGGTTAAAGGGTCGGCAGTGGGAGTAAATGCAGCGGTGAAGAGAACGATGCAAAAGACCCAGATACGCCATGGGCGCAGAATTGTCTCTCCCCTGAGAAAGCCAATCAAGTTAAAGGTGACAAGAAAGATAGGAAGCTCAAAGGCTAATCCGAATAACAGGATGATTCGCATGACAAAGTCCAAGTAATCATCGAACTTAACTAAGTTGGATAAAGAATTGGGAGTGAAGCCGAATAAGACTTTAATGGCAACTGGTAAAACTAAATAACCAAGAGTCGCACCGAGTGCGAAAAATGGAGTGGCGCTAATAAAAAAGAGTATTGAGTTGCGTTTTTCTTTTTTGTGTAGACCAGGAGCAATGAATGCCCACAATTGATACAGCCAGATTGGCGCCGAAATAATAACTCCCGCCAAAAGTGCGACTTTGATCTGCAAGTTCAGTGGACCCAGAACACCATTAATATAAAGAGAGCCACAATGAGTTGCACCGGATTCCTGTGCCTGCTTTAAATCGCAGACAGGCAAAGCCAACTTTGTGATGATGGTGTTGTAGTAATACCAACCGACACCCGAAGCAATGAATATCGCTACAGATGCACGAAAAGTCCGCTTACGTAGCTCACGTAAGTGATCCAATAGAGGCATCCGAGCGTCTTTTAGGGACGCCATAGATGTTACTTCTCTGGGCTAGTGTCGCCCTCTGCCTTTTTCTCTTCGGCAGTCATCTCTTTCATCTCACTCTTAAAAATTCGCATTGAGCGTCCAAGTGAGCGAGCAGAGTCTGGAAGGCGTTTTGCTCCAAAGAGAACAAGTACAACGATGAGAAGAATGAGGATGTGACTAGGTTCGCGTAAAAACATTGAGCAAACTCCTTTGAGAGCAGTCGTAAGTACTTCTCAAGGTTACCCCAGTTGCAAGCTTCATGGGTAGATGGAATTAGCCGGCTTTGTATCTATCCAAAAGGCCGCTGGCCGTTGCTGCTATATGAGACCTAATCTCTTGCGGGCTCGTCAGTTTAACGGCTCCTGCACTTGCCATAACGCAGCGAAGTAGCCATTGAGATGAGTAGGAAGTTCCTCGGCTCTGTGAACCTTTCCCCATCTCATCTAAAGCAAAGCGCTCGGCTACATCCCGAAATCTAGAAAATACCTCCAAAGAGTAAGTGATCGGATCGGCTGCCTTTGATGCAGATGATTGGATCAGCTCGACTCGAGGACCGCTGATGGTTGCATCAAGAACTCTATCAACTCGAAAACTACGAAATCCGGCTACTTTTTCACAGTATGCCCACAGATATTCGTGTGCACCATCGACTCTAAACTCCAATGGGTGGATGTTTCTCTTTGTAACTTCATCAGAGTATAGAGAGTGATACTGGATTTTCACGGCTTGCTTCTTAGATATCGCAGAAGTAATCAAGGTCCGAATCGATTCATTGATATTGGGTTCGATTCTTATGCGCGAGGGAAGATTAGCTAAACGTGAAAGTCTATCTATGAGACCTTGCGCTATTTCTTTCAAATCCTCGCGGTCCTGCGGCAAAGATTGCACAACCAGATCTAGTCCCAGTAACAAAGCGATGGCTTCTTCTATCGTTAAGTTTCGAGGGCGCGCCAACGTATCGGCGTTGTGGATCGTCACATAGCCTGAATCAAAAGAGAGATCCATTAACTCCAATGGCGTGTAACCGGGCAGTCCACACATCCACAATGTTGTGAGATCTGCAACCATTTGGCTTGATGAAACGGAGAAGTCTTGAGCAAGGATGTTCAGGTCGATTCCCTGATGCGAAGTTAGATACGGAACTAAATCTAAAAGTCTGGAAGTACGACTCAATGGTGTCTGTGGATTCTTAGCCATGCAAGTCAACTATCGTTGCTAATGCTGCGATTACAGAATTTCGTAAATGTTCTGGTGAGATGACAAAAACATCATCTCCATGCCAGAGCACGAGGTCAACCATCTTTGCTAAGTCAAAAAAGGGAACAGTGACTCGATCCCACTCCCCTAAATCCGTTACCGATAGTGCACTGCTGCGCATGAGATGCGCCTTACCTTTTCGTATATCAATTGTTGCGATCTCGTTAGAGGCATCGGTGTTCAATGATTTCAAAATGTCGAAATCTGTTGGTATCTCGAAAGTGTTTGCTTCCTTGCCTATTGTGATTTCACCCTGGAATCGATCCAGTCGAAAAGTGCGAATCGACTCTTTGTCCAGGTCCATTCCCGCTAGGTACCAAAAACTCTGTTGTGTAGCTATCGCATAGGGTGCAATTGTGCGAGTTTGAATATCAAGCTGTTTGGAAAGGTAACTAAAACTCAATGTACGTCGTTGGGAGATGGCACGGGAGATAATTTCGAAATCTGTATGTGGTGTACGAATTGCAGGTGATATCGAAGGGATTGAATCTAAATCTGAGTCTATTCCCATCGATTTGAGTTTAAGCAGAGCGCTCTGTGCTGCCGAATCTAGTGCTGCTCCGCGCCACGCCTCCGCTGCCAGAGACAACAGCGCAATTTCTACACCAGAGATATCTCCTAGATCTAGTGAGTACTTATCGCTTTTAATCCTATATCCGGCTTCATCATCAAATGCTGGATCAAATCCACCAACATCAATGTCGATTCCTAAGTTTCTTAAATCATCCTTGTCACGTTCAAACATTCTCTCTTTAGTTTCAGCCGAGCCTTCATAACCATCAACTGAAGCAAAAATCTCTTTCTTTGTTAAGAATCTCTTCGTTGCCAAAAGTGCGATGGTGAGGTTAATTAACCTCTCAATCTTCCGAGACACCGTAAGCACCCTTCGCTGGTCGGCGACGACGTGCAAGAACATCAACTCCAGGTGCCATTCGACGACTCTGAATCAAGAAGCCGGTATGTCCAATCATTCGCTGCTGAGGTCGAACTGCAAGACCCTCATGATGCCATCCGCGAACTAAGGTTTCGCTACTCTCTGGTTCAGTAAATCTTCCATCAATTTTGATTGCCTCTGCAGTTGCAGAAAGTTGCGTTGTTGTTGCCACATATGACATGAATACTCCACCCGGTCTTAGAGCGCGGGCTGCGATGTCTACGCATTCCCATGGAGCGAGCATGTCTAAAATGACTCGATCATATGATGCTTCAAGTTGCTGATCTTGAAGATCTCCCACGGTGAGACTCCAATTGCTTGGCATTTCACCGAAGTAGTTTGAAACATTTGAACGTGCGTTGTCGGCAAAATCAGATCTGCGCTCAACGGAGTGCACCAATCCAGTCGGTGAACATGCACGAAGAAGTGAAATGGTTAAGGCACCACTTCCAACGCCGGCCTCCAATACCCGTGCACCCGGATAAATATCTGCCATTCCAACAATCATGGCAGCATCTTTAGGGTAAACAATCGTGGCCCCACGAGGCATTGTTAGAACATAATCTGCCAAAAGTGGTTTGAATGCCGTGAATTTCAGTCCGCCCGTTGTGCTAACTACCGAACCCTCTGGCATGCCAATCAATTCATCGTGAGTGATCCACCCTTTATGCGTATGCCACTCTTTGCCGGCAGTAACAGTGAAGCTATACAGCTTTCCTTTGGGGTCGGTTAATTGAATACGATCGCCTTCGCCGAAATACCCTAAGTTAGACACGTGAGTATCTTAGGCGAAAAATAATCTGGCAGTGAGAGTATCTTGCGGTACGTGAATAGTGATCCAAGGCTTCGACTCTCCCCCAGCAGTGTCAACGACTTTAACAACTGCCCCCAGCTCTATAAATATCGAAGCATCGACCGATTACCGCAACCCCCTAGTTTGGATGCAGAACGCGGAACCCTGGTTCACACAATTCTGCACGATTTATTTGAAAGCCCGGCTGGGCTAAGAACTCCTGCAACTGCGATCGAATTGTTGCCATCACGATGGCGAGAACAAGTAGAGGCAAAACCAGAGTTGGCGGCCATGGTGACTAATGAGAAGGAGTGGTTGGATCGAGCTTCTGCTTTAGTAACCACCTATTTCACTCTCGAACAACCATCGACATTTGAAGCCACGCATAGAGAGCTTCATTTGGAGGATGATTTTAGAGACGATTTATACCTTCACGGTTATGTAGATCGACTCGATGTCGCACCTACTGGTGAAGTTCGAATTATCGATTACAAAACTGGGAAGTCACCCAAACCTGGCTGGGAAGAAAAAGCCTTGTTTCAACTGCGTGTATATGCACTGCTCTATTGGAAAAATAACGGAGTGCTACCCCGCTTATTGCAGTTGATCTATTTAGGTGATGGAAAATTAGTGAAGAGTAATCCAACTATGGCAGATTTAGAATCTGCTCAGAAATCTTTACTCAGAACTGCAGATGATATTTTGGCCTCTTTGGATAAGGATTATTGGCCGCCTAAACCCAGCAGATTATGTGACTGGTGCTTCTTTAAAACGATCTGCCCTGCTCACAATAGCTAAATAGAAATCGTAAAGTCCTTATATAGCAGTTCTAATTTCGCGTAAGACATTTGTTCGAGAGATCGAATGCTTCTTACGCGCGCAGATTCTTCCACGGACACTAAATGCGGAACGGCAATAAGCCAAGCTCCACTTGCCTTTGCCGCGCGAACTCCCGTTAAAGAGTCTTCAAAAATCAGGGATTGCTCAATTCTGACTCCCGAGCGCGTAGCAGCCAAGAGATATGCATCTGGGTGGGGTTTTGTGTTTACTACGTCATCACTGCTGATCGAAAATGGGAATAGGTTGGTACCTAGGTTTTCTAGAACCGCATCGACGATTATTCGCGGACTTGCCGAAACAAGAGCAGTAATCACCCCGTGAGCCTGCAGTGAGGTTACAAGCTCAATGGCCCCTGGCATGAGTTGGATTGCTTGTCGCATCTTTGCGCACTGTATGTCAATTAATGTTTGGGTAAAAAATTCCGGGGACTCGGCCAGGGCGCATTTCCCATGCATATATTCACCAACGCGCGTTAAAGGTCCGCCAAGACAGGCGACTTGATCCTCGTGAGTCCATGCATAGCCATACGTAGAGGTAATTTCAGTCTCAGACTCCAACCACAAGGGCTCGGAATCCACCATTAGACCATCCATATCAAAGAAGACGGCCTGAAAGAAATTCGGCGGTTTAGATGTCTGCACGGGGTGGAGGGTACCGTAAGGTTTGTGAGTATGCAGATACATCGAATCCCAAGCCTGCGAAATCCAGTAATGCTTTGTGCATTCTCTGGGTGGAATGATGCTGCAGAAGGTGCAACGGGGGCCCTTGACCACCTTTTGGAAACTCTCTGTGCAGATGACAACGCAGCTGCATCGCAATTAATTGCAGAGATTGATTCTGAAGAGTATTTCGACTTTCAAGTTAACCGCCCACAAGTATCACTTGATGAATTAGATAATCGGACTATTACTTGGCCCTCAACACAAATTTTCGCTGTATCCGTTCCACAATTTTCTCGTGACTTAGTTATTGTCAAGGGCATCGAACCTTCAATGCACTGGAAGAGTTTTGTTCGCGAGATTCTAGATTTGGCGGATGACCTTGAAGTCTCCCTTGTTATCACGGTCGGTTCTTTATTGGCAGATGTTCCGCACAGTCGACCGATCTCTGTTGGACTGAGTGCATCTAACCCCGCACTTGCAAAGAATTTGAGTTTAGAGATTTCTCGCTATGAAGGTTCAACTGGAATTTTGGGGATCATTAACGATGGCGCACTTCACAGAGGAATCGATGCGATTTCAATGTGGGCGGCAATTCCTCACTACGCTGCCAATTCTCCATCACCCAAAGCCTCACTCGCTCTTATTCACGCAATAGAGGATTTTCTTGAGTTCACGATTCCTCTGGGCGATTTACCAAGTGAGGCAGATGAATGGGAGAAAGAGATAGATGACTTAGCCCAAGAAGATACTGATGTAGCCGATTATGTGAAATCTTTGGAAGAGTCCAAGGATGCTCAAGATCTGCCCGATGTATCAGGAGACATGATCGCTAAAGAGTTTGAAAGATACTTACGTCGCAAAGACAAAGATTAGAACACTAACCCCATTAACGAATCCATTGCGTTTCGCATGGCATTGACATCTCCTCCAGTTGCTCCTTCTTGAGATTGAGAAACCCAGTCCATAATTATCTGTAATGCCAATGGAGTATCTAAATCATTGGCAAGAGCGGCAATAATCTTTGAAATAGCTGGCTCTGTAGGAGCAACATTCTCTTGGGCACAAATCGTAACTATTTCTAAAAACTCACCCTGTGCTGTTTCCAAAATCTCATTGGTCCACATTCGGTCTTCTCGATAGTGGTTTTTCATGAGTGCATATCTGATAACCATTGGATTGACACCTTGTGCAATCAACGTTGACACAAAAACAAGGTTTCCTTTGCTCTTACTCATCTTTTCGCCATCTAAACCAAGCATTCCAGCATGGACATAATTGGTGGCTAGCTCTTTACCGGTGAGGACGCGAGCTTGAGATCTGCACATTTCATGGTGAGGAAAAATCAGATCACTTCCTCCACCTTGAATATCTATTAATTCAGGATCTGTAGACAAAGGTGAAAGGTATTCGTATGCAATTGCTGTGCACTCGATATGCCACCCCGGACGGCCTTTACCTAAAGTAGATTCCCAACCAGGTTCCCCTTCGCGTTGTGACATCCAGACCAAGCAATCCAGTGAGTCACGCTTACCGAGAAGTGTTGGATCGCCTCCCCGTTCGGCAAAAATCGACTCCATTGTCTGGCGATCTAAGTGGGAGAGTGCGCCAAAACCACTTTCAACTGAGTTTGAGAAATATAGATCTTTATCGATTAGATATGTGGTGCCTTTAGCTGCAAGATTTTCGATGGCTTTCACTACTAGAGGAATGGCCTCGACTGCTCCGATGTAATGCTCAGGTGGAATTACTCTTAGAGCAACCATGTCACTTCGGAATAGATCGATTTGCGAAGTAGCAAGATCGCGCCAGTCAATACCATCGCGCTGTGCACGCTCAAGAAGTGGGTCATCGATGTCAGTAATATTCTGAACGTAGTTGACGGTACTCCCCTGAGCACGTAAATATCTTTGTACTAAATCGAAAGTTAAATAAGTGGCAGCATGACCAAGATGCGTTGCATCGTACGGAGTTATGCCACAGACATACATGCGATAGGTATCTTTAAGGCCGAGAGATTGCTTCAGGCCAGTCATAGAGTTAGTTAATGATAAAAGTGGAATAGATTCTGAATACTTCAAAGTCGGAACAGCTACCTCACGCCACGATTGCATTTGCTTATACTAGTTTGAGTTCGCCTAAAATGCAGGCCAAGGCACTGGGGGCCAATCTGGGCTCGGTACCGGCATAGTCTTCTCCTCAAGCAGGCGAGAAATTCGCATCTCTAGGGCTTGGATTTCATTCATGGTTAGATACCGCGCAAGGTCTAGCTCTGCACCCAACGCCTGCCTAAGTTTTCGAAGTAGTTCTAGCTCTGATTCGTAGAGTTGATCTCCAGACCACTGCCAAAGAACCGTTCGCAATTTGTCATCACTGTGAAAAGTTACGCCATGGTCACATCCAAAAACTTTGCCAGATTGATCTGGAAGTAAGTGGCCAATCTTTCGATCAGTGTTGTTGATTATTGCATCATAGAAAGCCATGGCGCGCAGTTCAGGGTGCTGAGTTGAAAAGAATTGCGCAAGATCAACATCTTGATCTATCTCTATCCACTCTTGAACCATGCCTTCACCGTAAGGTCCATCTCTTAACACGGTGAGTGGAACAAGATCTAAATTGAGAAAATTACTGACTAAATAAGCGGCGTACTCGCGATGCGCCAGTGTTCCATCGGGAAAATCCCACAGACCTCGTTCTCCCGCAATCGGCTTATAGATACACGTGAGAGAGACACCATCTAATGTTGAGGTTGCGTATAATGTTGCATTCGAAGCATCTATTAACCTACCGGTGACTTCAAGTTCGCCGGAAGTTAAAATTCGGGCCTTAGCGTCTATATCCATTGGCCCTTGGGCACAGATGTCCCTGCGGATCTATTGCCAATCCGCATAGTGGGCACGGTAAGCGCCCAGCATTGATGACGGCATGAGCGCGTCTGGTGAAAGATTGTGCCATCTGAAGGGAGATGTGAAGGTTTAATCCCTGCGCCTCATCTTCCTGGTCGATATCTAGAAGCTCTATCTGTACGCAGCTTGTTTCTTCGTTCCACGCAATAGATATGGCGCCGACTACAAAGTCAGATTCAATTGGTTGCTCTAATGGTTGGTCATCTACAGGAGAGGTTGCAGCTACGTGGCCACTCTTTCGTAGTTGTGAAAGCAGCATCTCCATGCGAGAAGTAAGTGCTGCAACTTGTGATTTCTCAATTGAAACTGTGACGAGTCGAGTTGATTGTCGTAGTTGTAGAAAGAATTCACGCTCGCCAGGCTGACCAACAGTTCCAACGATGAAGCGATCTATCGCATCGAAGATCATGCGCCCCCACCTGTCAGATTTCGCGCACGAAAAGGGGCGTTAAGAAAGCTCTCTAGGTCAGAACGTGAATCATTGAGCAATAACACGCGAGGTTTATCGGATGAAAAATCCAAGACCGTAACCGAGGCCGGATCGATAACGATTCTTTGAAAATCATCAAGGTGCATAGAAAGAGCTGAGGCGACAATTGATTTAATTACATCGCCATGACTAACAAATACATCCGAGCCTCTGCCCTTCTTTGTTAGTACTTGATGGACCGAGCGCATCGCCCGTTCTTGAACCGCGGCCAAACCTTCACCTGAAGGAAAATACATAGCACTTGGAGTGGATTGAACAGTTTTCCATCCAGATTTGCGTGATAGCTGGGAGAGTTTCTTGCCACTCCACTGCCCATAGTCGACCTCGATTAAATTCTCATCCTCTATCAGGGAGATTTTAGGATTAGTGGGCGAACCTACTTTTTCCCACCACGGTGAAATGCTTTCGCGGCAACGTTGTAAAGGGCTGACATGCAAAGAACGAATCTTTATCGCACCTAATCGTGTTACTAATCGTTCTGATTGATCGATTCCACGGGGCGATAAGGCGATTCCAGGAAGTTGTCCAGAAAGGATTCCCTGTGCGTTGGCCTGTGAATGCGCATGTCGAATCAAAACTATCTGCATAAACCAAAGGCTATCGCAGGTTTTGGCGCAATGCCTTGCTAAGGTCGGCCCATGCAGATGCGAAGAGCCGGTACCAGTGGACTGACACTGTCGCGCCTTGGACTCGGCACCATGACGTGGGGTCGCGATACAGACGAACACGAGGCGGCCGATCAGTGTCGAGCCTTTATCGATGCTGGAGGCAACTTCATTGACACTGCCAATACGTATGGAGATGGCGATAGTGAGCGAGTTATTGGTGGCCTAATCGGAACGCTTTTTAATCGTGATGATGTAGTAATTGCGACTAAAGCGGGTTTGAGTTTTACAGATGGTGCTCGAAGTGTCGACACTTCAAGAAACACTCTCATTTCACAGTTAGATAAATCTTTGAACCGCTTAGCTAGCGATTATGTAGATATCTGGCAGATTCACGCTTGGGATCCATTCACACCATTAGATGAAACTTTGGCCGCGTTGGACTATGCCTATACAACGGGGCGCGCACGATACGTTGGTGTCAGCAATTACTCTGGTTGGCAGTTGGCTCGAGCGGCTACGAAACAGCAATCAAATTCGATGAAATCTCCCTTAACAACAGTTCAGAATGAATACTCACTTCTTAATCGAGATGCCGAAGTAGAAGTATTAGAGGCCGCTGATGATTGTGGAATCGGATTTCTTGCATGGGCACCGCTTGCTCGCGGAGTTCTTACTGGAAAATATCGAAAGGGAGTACCGAGTGATTCACGAGGCGCGGCTCCGCACTTTGCAAAACACATCGAGCCCTACTTAGATGCGCGAAGCTCTAGAATTGTTGAGGCAGTGAGCATTGCAGCTCAGGGATTGGGATTCTCTCCATTGGAGGTAGCGTTGGCGTGGGTTCGTGATGCACCTGGTGTTACAAGTGCAATAGTGGGTGCCCGAACAGGTGCCCAACTTCGCGGGCTGCTTCAATCAGAAGAGATTACGCTTCCCGATATTGTTAGAAGCGCTTTAGATGATGTGAGTCTTTAACAGTTTTCTAGAAAATCTTTCAGGGTTCTAACGCCGAAAGCTAAACCATCAACAGGTACGCGCTCATCGACGCCATGGAACATAGCCATGAAATCAAATTCGGCATCGAGCTTGAGAGGTGAAAACCCATAACCGATGATCCCCAAGTCTGCCAATGCTTTGTTGTCGGTACCACCGCTCATCATGTATGGGACAGGAATCGCTTCCGGATCCTCCTTCATGATTGCCGCGCACATTGCATCTACTAGGCCGCCTTCAAATGGGACCTCTAATGCCTTATCGCGTGTAATGGTTTCAACGTTGACATGGGGACCAATCAAGGTAGCGATTGTTTCATTGAGCTCATCTTCAAAGCCCGGAATGAATCGCCCATCAATAACCGCACTCGCTGAACCAGGAATAACGTTTGCTTTATATCCAGCTTCAAGCATGGTTGGGTTGGCGGTATTTTGCAGAGTTGCACCGATCATACGTGCAGCAAAACCAACCTCTGAAAGCAAAGGTCGTAGGTCTTTTTCGTCATATGTCTTGCCGGTCGCATCGGCGACTCTTTTAAAGAGGGCCTTAACAGTTGTGCTGTATCGCTGCGGCCACGTGTAATTTCCGATTGCACTGACCGCATCAGTAAGCCGAGTCAGCGCATTTTCATCATTCATGACAGAGCCATGACCTGCACGACCATTAGCGGTTAAACGCATCCAGTGAATACCTTTTTCGGCAGTCTCGATCATATAGAGACGCTTTCCATCTGTAACAGTTACCGAGAAGCCGCCTACTTCAGAAATTGCTTCACTGCATCCTTTAAAAACCTGTGGATGATTCTTCACCATCCAATGTGAACCAAAAATACTTCCAGCCTCTTCGTCGGCAAAGAAGGCTAAAACAATGTCGCGAGGTGGCTTGTATCCAGTGCGTGCCCAGTCACGAACAGTCGCCAAAATCATCGCATCCATATTTTTCATATCAACTGCGCCGCGACCCCAGATCATGCCGTCTTTTATATCTCCACAAAAAGGATCGACACTCCAATCACTAGCATTTGCCGGCACAACGTCTAAATGGCCATGCACTACTAAGCCAGGTCGAGTTGAATCGACGCCCTCTAATCGCGCCATTACATTGCATCGCCCAGGAGCAGACTCATACATAGTTGCCGCAATGCCTACTTCGGCAAGTGAAGCAATTACATACGCTGCAACAGCAGACTCATCACCTTTTCCTTCGCCGAAATTCACACTAGGGATTCTGATGAGATCTTGGCAGATTGCAATAGCTTCTTGTTCAATGCGTGAGAGCGACGATGTATCCATTTCGCCATTCTGTCACCAAATTGCTATCCTTACCCTTCACTCAGTCCGGGTGGCGGAATTGGCAGACGCGCTAGCTTGAGGTGCTAGTGCCCGCAAGGGCTTAGGGGTTCAAGTCCCCTTTCGGACACATGCATATCGATGACGCGCTCTCGCTCATCCGTGAAATTCCTGACTACCCAAAACCCGGTATCAGATTTCTAGATATCACTCCCCTGCTCTCAAACTCCGAAGCATTCAGCGCAGTCACAAAGAGTTTTTCCAGTTACGCAGAAGCAGGAACGCTTGTCGCCGGGGTCGAAGCTCGTGGTTTTATCCTTGCGAGTGCGTTGGCACATCAGCTTAACTCGGGATTTATTCCCATCAGAAAAGCGGGAAAACTTCCCTATGCAACATTGAGTGAAAGCTATGGTTTGGAATATGGAACAGACACCCTTGAGATTCATGTCGATGCACTCGGCGCCGGGGACAAGGTTCTGATCGTAGATGACGTACTTGCTACGGGAGGGACTATCGCTGCGGCAATCGAATTAGTCCGACGCTGCGGTGGCGAGGTTGTTGGAGTACTGGCGCTTCTGGAGATCGGAGCCCTTACAGGACGCGAATTTTTAGAAAACAAATATCCAGAGATAACTATTTCCACACTGATAGTTTCTTAATTATGCGCGTTCTGCAGATACAAGGATTACGTGCACTTGCTGCCTTAATTGTCACCTTCTTTCATGCTCGGATCGTCGGTGGTGGTTTTATAGGTGTAGATATCTTCTATGTTATCTCTGGTTATCTCATTACTGGACTGATCTTAAGAGAGATTGATGCGACAGGTCGATTAAATCTCAATGCTTTTTACCAACGAAGAATTAAACGTCTTTTGCCAACATCGGTCTTTGTGCTCTTCTCGACTGCAATCGTAGGATGGTTCATTCTCCCAGTAATTACGCGTGATGCATTGGGCCGAGATCTATTTGCTGCTGCGGCCTATATTTCAAATTATCTCTTTGCGTGGTGGCAAAATGATTATCAAAATCTGAATGCAACTCCTTCACCGTTCATTCACTATTGGTCTTTGGCAGTTGAAGAACAGTTCTATCTTGTATGGCCTGTCTTGATGATTGTATTGGCCAAGTATGGAAAACGAATTGTTCTTCGTGGAATCTTAATCACCACCGTTCTGTCACTCCTTTTATCTATTTACCAAACACAGACGTCACCCATTTGGGCCTTTTATTCACTACCTACTCGTGCGTGGGAGCTTGGGGTTGGTGCACTCCTTCTCTTCATCCCAGAGCGAGCACTGCACATACGGCTACTTCCTTGGTTTGGTATGGGAGCTCTCATTTACTCCGCATTTCACTTCAGTGAAAAAACTACCTTTCCTGGAATCAATGCACTGGTGCCGGTTATAGGAACAGCAATTCTTATAGCTTCAATCCCAGTATGGCCCCCAATATTTAATGACCTATCCAACAACGCATTCAGCCAATGGCTGGGGCGTATTTCTTATCCTCTTTATCTTTGGCATTGGCCAGCACTCGTGTTGCCAAGTAGCGCTTTGGGCAGACCTCTTCATATGTATGAACGAGCTTTATGTATCGCACTCACAGTTGTACTGGCACATCTGACCAATAAGTACATAGAAGAGCCGTTGCGTCACGTCAAAATACGCCCACGCAATATCTATATTGGAGCCGTAACTACAACAGTTATATCGTTGTTTGCCGGAATTCTCATCGCAACATCTGTTACCTCAACTATTTCTACAAAAGGCACGACT
>CAIXPV010000055.1 GCA_903921405.1 uncultured Actinomycetes bacterium | reverse complement strand
GAGTTATAGCTCGAGGAATTTCTGCAGGTCGAGTTCCTTGGGGCAACATGTACGAGTTTTCAATTACAGGAGCTCTGGCTTTTTCAGGTGCCTACTTAGTAGCACTACGTAAATATGATTTGCGATGGTTAGGCCTTCTTGTTTCGATAGCAGTCCTGCTTACATTAGGTACTGCAGTCGCAGTTCTCTATCGACCAAGCGCTCCGCTTGTCCCTGCGCTTAAATCAACGTGGTTGGTTATTCACGTCTCTGCAGCGATAGTTTCTGGCGGAGTTTTCTTACTTGCTAATGCCGTTGCCGCTGCATATTTATATTTAGATGCGATGGAGGCAAAGGGCGAACGAAGCCCTTGGGCACAACGTTTACCCTCACTCGATTATTTAGATCAGCTGTCTTATCGATTAGTTGCCTTCGTCTTTCCGTTGTGGACCTTCGCAGTTATTGCCGGTGCTATCTGGGCCGAGAGTGCCTGGGGACGCTACTGGGGTTGGGATCCTAAAGAGACGTGGGCCTTCATTACGTGGGTTGCATATGCGGCCTATCTACATGCTCGCGTAACTATTGGTTGGCGCGGTCGACGTGCAGCGTGGCTGTGCTTATTTGCTGGCTCAACATTTCTATTTAACTATGTCTACGTCAATATTTGGGGAACTGGAAAACACACGTACTCAGGGCTTTAGAGACGTCCAAGAAAATCTGGGTCATCATCAGGTGGCAAAATACGTCGCTTTGGCTTTGGTCCACCTAAACGCGGCCCCTTTGGTCGACCTGCAATCCAATAAGCAATTGATCCAAAGGTTAGCGTAAGAATAATAATTAAAATCCAAGCCCACTTTGGCAAGTTACGAATCTGGGTTTCATCCGAACGCGCACAATCGACCAAAGTATAAATATTAAAAGCAACTATTAGCAGGGGAGGCAGCAAGCGTGACATGGTTTTATTGTATCGCTAATGCCAGAGCAAAAACCGTGGCAAAGATAAGTTGAAGTTTGCCGGTCCTACCCAGCAAGGGAATGAGTTGGGCGCCACTTACTCCACTCAAGACTTTCCGAGCTAGCGAAAAAGTAAGGGGTGCTACCACCAGAGTCATCAATGCTAAAGGTTTGAATGTAGCAACTGCAGCAGTATGAGCCAGAACGAGTAATGCAACAAAGAATCGTCTGGCAGCTGCATCACCCATTCTTACTGCGAGTGTACGTTTTCCAACTAACTCATCTTGTGCACGATCTCGTAGGTTATTTATTGATAGGAGCGCACACGCGAGTGCGCCCATTGGTATAGATACGATAAAACTCATTAACGTTATTTTTTCAGTCTGTACAAAATAGCTACCAACTGTGGCCACAAGGCCAAAGAATATAAAAACTGAAATCTCACCTAGGCCGCTATAGCCATAAGGATTTTTGCCACCCGTGTAGTTCCATGCGGCGATAATCGAGAGCAGACCGATACCAATCAAAAGCGGAGAGGTTAATAGCGCAAGCCATAATCCAGCAATTGATGCAATTGCAAAAGAGATAAAAGCTGCAATCTTTACTGAACGCGCGCTAGCTAAGCCGCTTGCAACTAAGCGTGTTGGTCCAACACGGTTGGAGTCACTTCCTTTAACACCATCGGAGTAATCATTGGCATAGTTAACGGCGATTTGTAGCCATAAGCCGACCTTTAGCGCCAAAGCTGCGCGAAACCAGTTGAAATCTGGGCCGGCAAGCGCGGATGCAACAACGACAGGGGCGATAGCTGCAGGTAATGTGCGCGGCCTAGCACCGAGAATCCATTTATTCATTGTTAACCATTCTTGTCAGTGTCATGCGGTCTATTTTTCCAATACCAAGCAGAGGAAGAGATTCTACAAAGTGAATACCTTTTGGTTTTGCAAATGCACCTAAAGCTGCCGCTAAGTAATGAGAGATCTCCATCTCACTAATATTTCCAACTATTGCAAGGTGTAATGCCTGCCCCCAATGCGGGTCGTCAACTGCAAAAGCTGCACACTCGATATCAGGGAAGCGAACCGAGAGCGTAGCTTCAACTGCCATCAACGATAAGTTTTCACCGCCAGAAATAATTACGTCATCGGCTCTTCCCTTTACCTGAAGCTTTCCATCGATGATCTGGCCAAGGTCATTGGTCGTAAACCAGCCATTATGAAGATTGAAGAGGTTAGGAGTATTTAAATAACCGCTAGCTAAAACTGATCCACGAATTGCAATGATGCCTTGCTCATTAATTTCAAATTCAACTCCATCAAGTGGCGTGCCATCATAAATACATCCGCCACACGTTTCAGTCATTCCATACGTTTCTACAATTCGAATGCCAGCGCTTTCTGCTTCAAGACGCAGTGATGGTGACAGCGCAGCGCCTCCGACTAAAACGGCCTGTGTGCTTTGAAGATGTCGTAGCAATCTCTGATCAGAGTTCAATGCTCTAAAAAGCTGAGTAGGTACGACAGATGTGAAATCAACAGTTGGATATTCCCCATCAAAATCTCGCAGGTCAACTGGAAGTGTTCCGAGCTCCATCGAGCGAATAACGACATTAACGCCAGCGATATGTGTAATAGGTAGGAGGAGCGACCATCTGGCTCCGATTCTGGCTCCCAGATAAGAGTTAGCTGCACGTGCCGAAGCCAATAGTGCGCCAGAGGTATAGGCGACTTCTTTGATCAGGCCAGAGCTGCCGCTGGTTGCAATTACTACGCAGATAGTGGAAGGACAGCTTTCGGAGCCACCATCGGCAAAACGCAGGGCAGGGCCAGTTCCTACGAGTGCCGACGTGATGAGCCCGGCTAATTCCGGGAGTTCGCACGTAGGGCTGACTCGTAGTAATTCTCGTTGTGACTTCATCTCCATTGCAGCCGTAGGCTATCGCTAGCAACGATTGAAATGAGGACATATGAGCAAGCCGATCAACCGCGATTTTGGCAGCCGCGAGCTTCCACAGTGGACTACTGCCCCAGGGGGAGAAGGCTTTGTTGATATTAATTACCAAGTAGGTGATGCGATCGCAAAGATCACAATCAACCGTCCAGCAGTGCACAATGCATTTCGGCCACAAACAATCATTGAGCTGATTGAGGCATTTTCACTTGCTCGCGATAATGAAGAGGTCGGCGTCATAATCTTAACTGGCGCTGGTACCGAGGCTTTTTGTTCTGGTGGAGACATCAGCGTGCGTGGAGATGATGGATACCTAGGAGAAGACTCGTTAGCTAAAAAAGGAATCGGTCGACTAAATGTTTTGGATTTACAGATTCAAATCCGCCGAACACCAAAACCAGTTGTTGCAATGGTGGCGGGATGGGCAATTGGCGGGGGACATGTCTTGCATGTTGTGTGCGATTTAACTATTGCCGCAGATAATGCAAAGTTCGGTCAGACCGGACCAATGGTTGGTTCATTCGATGGAGGATACGGCGCAGGGTTACTGGCTGCACACGTTGGTCAGAAAAAAGCTCGCGAGATTTGGTTTATGACGCGTCAATATGATGCGCAAGAGGCGCTCGCAATGGGACTTGTTAATACCGTAGTTCCTATTGCAGAGCTAGAAGCTGAAACTGTTTCATGGTGTCGAGAAATGTTACGCAACTCCCCACTTGCAATTCGTTTACTTAAATCCAGTCTTAATGCCGCAGATGATGGTCAAGCGGGAATTCAACAATTAGCCGGTGATGCAACGCTGTTGTTCTATATGAGTGAAGAAGGACAAGAAGGACGCGATGCTTATAAAGAGAAACGTAAGCCTAATTTCGAAAAGTTTCCAAAGCGTCCATGAATAATGCTTGATTCAATCCTGGGTTCTTTGCGCGTTGTTGCACTCGCAACAAAGACTGATTTTCGTTCAGTCACATCGCGTGAAGTAGCCCTTTTCGAAGGACCAATGGGTTGGGGTGAGTTTTGTCCATTCTTGGAATATAGCTACAGCGAATCTGTACCGTGGCTAACCAGTGCGATAGAAGCAGCATTTGTGCCAGCTCCACCAGGATTTCGCCAGGAAATCGCAGTAAATGCAACCCTGCCAGCTTTAGATAACGCCCAGGATATTCAAGGCCTCTTAGATTCATACCCTGGTTGCACGGTAATCAAAGTTAAAGTCGGTGGGGATCGCGTTAAAGATATGGAACGGTTAGGAATAATTCGATCTCTTAGGCCCGATGCAAAAATCAGAATCGATGTGAATGGTCTATGGAGTGTTGATGAAGCGGCTTCATTTCTAAATACCGTGGGCGATATTGAATACGCAGAACAGCCTTGTGCAACAGTTGAAGAGTTGCGCGAACTGAAAAAGCGCACTCATGTGAAAATTGTTGGAGATGAAGTAATTCGAAAAGCTAAAGATCCTTTTGCTTTAGATTTAAGCGAAGCTGTAGATATCGTGATGCTTAAAGTCGCACCATTAGGTGGCATCACTCGCGCAATTGAGATTGCTCAACATCATAATCTGCCAGTCGTAGTCTCTAGCGCTTTAGAGAGTGCAGTTGGAATTTCCTATGGCCTAAAGCTAGCAAGTGCATTGCCAACACTTGAATTTGCATGTGGCTTAGGTACTGGCTCTCTTTTGGCAGTAGATGTTGCACAGCTTCCTATAATTAATGGAATGATTGCAGTTAGTGATGTGAGGCCGGATAATTCCGTACTCAATAAGTTGGCTGTATCCAATGAACGTTTAAATTGGTGGAAGAATCGCCTGCGAATGACTTGGAATGCAGGGGCAGAGAGTTTTGTCCAAGAGAGAGGTTGGAGCGCATGAATGCATCAACCTCATTAGCGCGCGTTATTGTCCGGCAGATTATTGAATCAGGAATCACTGATGTTGTGATTTCACCGGGCTCTAGAAATGCGCCTCTCTCTTTAGCATTTAACGCAGCAGCAACTCGCGGCCTCATAAAGCTTCATGTTCGAATCGACGAGCGCAGCGCCGCCTTCTTTGCATTGGGACTTATTAAATCAACTGGGCGGGCAGTTCCGATTGTCTGTACCAGCGGAACGGCAGTTGCCAATTACCATCCAGCGGTTTTAGAGGCCAGCCATACCAATGCTCCATTACTTGTATTAACGGCCGATAGGCCCGCAATGCTGCGTCATACAGGGGCAAATCAAACTACCGAGCAGGCTCGTATCTTTGGCAAAGCAGTGCGCTACTTTGCAGATATCGATGGCCCGGTTTTTCCTATGGATCTTCCATTGGATAGTTTGCGAACTGGGCCTGTGCATTTAAATCTGCAGTTTGATGAACCATTACTCCCAGATGATTCAACTGCCTGGCTAGATCAGATTGCTGTTGGAACTGCAAAGACATTGCCTGGCACCAAAGTAGGTACGTTGAAGGTTCAGGGAAGTCGAGGAGTTCTAGTTATAGGACATGATCGCGGTGGATTAAGCGTTGATGACGTTACTGCTTTTGCTAACAAACTTGGCTGGCCAGTAATTGCAGAAGATCCGCTGTCATTTCCAGATGCAATTGCTCATGCATCCATTTTCTTAACTTCCATGGAGATTCGCAGCGTATTGATTCCACAAGTTGCAATTGTCATTGGTCGAACAACATTATCCCGTTCGGTAAATGCGCTCATTAAGTTAGCGCCTGTCCAGTGTGTGATTGATCCCCGCATGGCAACAATTGATAGTGATCGCACAGCTGATAAGAAGTTCACTTCAATTCCAACACTGCAGACCCAAGTGGCATCAGATGAATGGATTGCCCAGTGGCATAAGTATTCACAACGCTGTGCAAAAGTAATCAGTGAGATCGATGGTTGGAACGAGGCCAACATTGCTAGAGTAATTTCTGCATCGATTCCAGATGGCGCAGCAATCTTTATTGCTTCATCTCGACCAATTCGAGATATAGAAGGTTTTGCAACTCCGCGAGGTGGCTTAAGAACTTATGCAAATAGAGGCTTAGCTGGCATCGATGGCAATATTTCAACTGCATTAGGTGTGGCAGCAGGACATAAACGAAGCTATGCAGTCCTTGGCGATCTCGCATTTCTGCATGACCTTACGGGGTTAATTCATCGTGAAGATATTAACTGCCTATTTATTATCATCAATAACGATGGTGGCGGAATTTTCTCAACACTTCCACAACGCGGTATTGAAGGCTTTGAAGAAGTTTTCGGAACGCCTCATGGTTTGGATCCTGCAGCGATTGCAGCTTCAATGGGAGTCGACTCTAGAACTGTTCATTCAATCGATGAGCTAAAGAAAGCAATCACCGGGCCAGTTAAGGGAGTTTCTGTTGTAGTTGCGAACGTGCCTACGCGCGAAGCTAATGCCGAGAATCTAAAGCTTATTTACGAGAAAATGAATTCAATTTAACGCACTGCGCATAGGAACCAACTTCGCTTCACTTTCCGCAAGCTCTTTATCTGGGCTAGATCCAGCGACGATCCCGCAACCGGCAAAAATCCGAATTGAGTTGGCATTTATTTGCCCGCACCGCAAAGCAATACCAAGTTCGCCATCACCTGCAGCATCAATCCAACCAACTGGGCCGGCATAACGTCCACGAGACATTCCTTCGATCTCATTTATTAACTGCATCGCCTTATTGCGTGGAGTGCCACACACTGCAGCTGATGGATGTAGTTGTTCAAGAATTGTAAATGCATCAACATGGGCAAGTTTTTCAGCTAATGCCCCAGTTACATCCGTGGCTAAATGCATAACATTTGCTAAGTGCAAGACGTAAGGAGAATCGGGGACATTTGTTGACGTACAAAAAGGCTCAAGTGCATCAGCAACTGATCGCACTGCATATTCATGTTCTTCTAAATCTTTAGAAGAACGCGCAAGTGAAGCGGCAAGAGCTAAATCGCGCTCATCATCGCCAGTTTTACTGATGGTTCCAGCAAGTACGCGTGAAGTAACCATTTTGCGAGATAGGCGCAGTAATAATTCTGGCGTTGCACCAACGAGACCCGAGACCGCAAAGCTCCACGTAGATGGGTATTCAGCAGACAATTTCCTTACGATCGACCGTGCATCGATTGGTGACTGCGCAGTTCCAGAGAAATCGCGAGCAAGAACAACTTTATCGAGCTCTCCATCTTGTATGCGTTGAACCGATTCCGTAACACGGTTTTTCCACAGTGCATCGCTATCAACATCGTGATTCCAAACAATAGGGTTTGTTACAAGAGTTGTTGGCGCCGATTTCAGCGTAGGTTGTGGTGTAGCGCCAATCCAGGTGATCCATGATTTATCACCTTTCATTCCTACAATTACTTGAGGAATTACTAAGACTGATGCATCGTTTGGCGAAAAGGAAAAAGATGAAAAGAGCAGTGGCCCGGTTCCACTTCCATGAACCGAGTTTGAAACTGCAAAACCTTCAAGTTGCTTTTGCCACCAATGTCGAGCATCGGCAAAGCGGTTTGGCCCACTGACGGTAGTAGTTGCGTGGACACCCCAACCAACCAAACCTTCTCCCGCACGTACCCATGCAAGAGGCGCATCATCTGGCAGAAGCTCAAGGAGCGGGAGGTGCTCACCCACATGCGTTGTGGTAACCGGAATCAATGAAGGCATTCGGCTACCAATTGCATGTGTAAAACTCCCTGATGGTTAAGTTGTGGATGAGCCTACTTCACGAGAGAATGCGCCTATGTCGCGCGCTAATCTAAATAAAGATCCCGATGAAGTGGCTGCGATGTTTGATGGAGTTGCCAAGCGCTATGACATCGTGAACGATCTCCTGAGCTTGGGCCGGACGAAGGCTTGGCGCAGAGCGGTTACTAAAATTATCGCCCCAGCCCCCGGAATGAGGATTCTCGATCTCGCCGCTGGTCCTGGTTCATCTTCCCAGCCCCTCTTTGAGGCCGGCGCCGACGTGCTATCCACTGATTTCTCCGAGGGAATGCTGGCTCAGGGCCGAAAATCCCGCCCATATCTGACGTTTTCTAAGGCCGATGCCTTAAATCTGCCCTTTGAGGCCGATACCTTTGATGTCACGACCATCTCTTTTGGCCTTCGAAACACCGTTGACTACCCAAAGGCGCTGGCCCAGGCGCTACGAGTGACCAAAACCGGAGGGCGGATGGTCGTTGTCGAGTTCTCTCACCCCACATGGAGGCCATTTCGCCGGCTCTATATGGGCTATCTGATGCGGGCTTTGCCGATAATCGCTCGAAAAACCTCGTCAAATCCCGATGCCTACGTCTATTTGGCCGAATCAATTAGGGCGTGGCCAGATCAAGCCGGCCTGGCTGCGGCCATGGAGGCTGCGGGCTGGCACTCGGTCAGCTGGAAAAACCTGACTGGTGGAGTTGTTGCAGTTCACAGCGGGATAAAGGGCTAGCGGTCACTGGCATAGGCCCAACGACTCTAAGATTTCATTCGTGATATCCACATCCAATCCATACGTGCCGATCTTGGTACTAGGGGCAATCGGCTTTGGCTTTTCCGTAATCTCGGTTGCCGCAGGAGCCCTCACTGGTCCTGCACGTTATAACCGCGCAAAGGCAGATGCTTATGAATGCGGAATCGAACCTTCACCTCAGGCAGCTGAAGGTGGACGTTTCCCTGTTAAATATTTTTTAACTGCGATGCTTTTTATTATCTTTGATATCGAAATTGTTTTCCTTTATCCATGGGCGGTCACTTTCGATAAGTTAGGTGTTTTTGGTTTAGTTGAAATGGCAATTTTTATTGGAACTGTATTTGTCGCATATGCATATGTATGGCGCCGCGGTGGATTGGAATGGGATTAGTACATGGGTCTAGAAGAGAAGATTCCAAGCGGCTTTCTTTTAACAACAGTTGAAAAACTTGCGGGATACATGCGCAAGAATTCTTTGTGGCCAGCGACTTTCGGTCTTGCGTGCTGCGCTATCGAAATGATGGCAGTTGGTTCAGCAGCTAAATATGACATTTCACGTTTTGGTATGGAAGTTTTCCGTGCATCGCCTCGTCAAGCAGATTTAATGATTGTTGCCGGACGAGTTTCAAACAAGATGGCTCCAGTTCTTCGACAGATTTACGATCAAATGTCGGCACCAAAATGGGTTATTGCAATGGGTGCATGTGCATCATCTGGCGGAATGTTTAACAACTATGCAATCGTTCAAGGTGTAGACCATGTTGTACCTGTTGATATTTATCTACCGGGCTGCCCACCACGTCCTGAAATGTTGATGGATGCAATTCTGAAGCTTCACGAAAAAATCTATGATGAAAAACTAGGAGCCAATCGCGCTCAGATAATTAAGGAAGTTGAACTCGCTGCCATGAATGCGAAGCCAACCCATCAGATGAAGGGTTTGTTAGCGTAAATGACTGATTCTGGAATGTTTGGCGCTCGCGGCACAGGTGATACTTCTGGCTATAGCGGCTTAGTCCGTAGCCCTGCTTCATCAGGCTCGTCAGAGCGCCCGTACGGTGGATATTTTGATGAAGTTGCCGATGATTTAGAGCGTGCTTACCCTGAGTTTTCTGATGCAATTGAACGCGTTGTCGTAGATCGCGGCGAACTAACTTTGCATGTTAAGCGCGAGAAGCTAGTTGAAGTCGCACTTATTTTACGCGACACATTAAAGTTTGAAATGTGCATGGGTGTTAATGGAGTTCACTACCCTCAAAGAACTGATCGCGAATTCAGCGCTGTTTATCCTTTGCTATCGATGACAAATAATCGTCGAATTCGTTTGGAAGTGTCAGTTGCCGATTCTGATGCACACATTCCTTCACTTGTTGAAGTTTGGGCCGGCAACAATTGGCACGAACGTGAAACTTTTGACATGTTTGGAATTATTTTTGATGGCCATCCAGGTTTAACTCGAATCTTGATGCCAGATGATTGGCAGGGTCATCCACAACGTAAAGATTATGCGCTCGGTGGAATTGCAGTCGAATACAAAGGTGCAACAACTCCTCCTCCAAGTGATCGTAGGAGCTACAAATGACAACTTTTGATCCATACGCACCATCACGCGATACAACTGAAGGCACGGTCTTTTCAGTTACTGGCGGAGACTGGGACTCATTAATTCAAGAGATTGGCTCAACTAAAGAAGAGCGCGTTGTTGTAAATATGGGTCCGCAGCATCCATCAACACATGGAGTGCTACGTCTGATACTTGAACTCGAGGGCGAGACTGTTACAGAAGTTCGTTGCGGAATCGGTTATCTACACACAGGAATTGAAAAGAATATGGAGTTCCGTAACTGGACTCAAGGAACCACTTTTGTTACACGTATGGATTACTTAGGGCCTCTGTTTAATGAGACTGCTTACTGCTTAGCCGTAGAAAAACTCCTTGGAATTACCAACGATGTTCCAGAGCGAGCAAGCGTTATTCGCGTCATGATGATGGAGCTCAATCGCATCTCCTCTCACATGGTCGCCCTTGGCACCGGCGCACTTGAATTAGGTGCCATAACCCCTATGTTCTTCGCCTTCCGCGAGCGTGAAATCGTTCTAGATCTCTTTGAAATGATCTCGGGTTTGCGTATGAATATGGCCTATATCCGCCCAGGGGGAGTCCAACAAGATCTGCCTGAAGGCGCTATTCCTAAGATTCGCGATGCAGTTAAATTAATGCGCAAGAACTTTAAAGACAACACATCACTTCTGGTTGGCAACTCAATCTGGCTAAAGCGCACACAGGGCATCGGTTACTTAGATCTTGCAGGTGCTACAACTCTTGGTATGACAGGACCAGTACTGCGTTCAACTGGATTACCGTGGGATCTTCGCAAGGTGCAGCCATATTGCGGCTATGAGAACTATGACTTTGATGTAATCACTGCCGATACATGTGACGTTTACGGCCGTTTCTTAATTCGCATGAATGAATTAGAACAGTCACTTCGAATTGTTGAACAGGCTTTGGATAAGTTAGAAAAGCTTGAAGGTGCTCCGGTTATGGTGGCCGATAAGAAGATTGCATGGCCTGCACAGTTAGCCCTAGGAAGTGATGGACTTGGAAATTCGCTGAACCATATCCGCGAAATCATGGGTACATCTATGGAGTCACTAATTCACCACTTCAAATTAGTAACTGAAGGTTTCCATGTTCCAGCTGGCCAGGTATATGTCGCAGTTGAATCACCACGTGGCGAACTTGGTGCAAGCGTAGTTTCAGATGGAGGAACACGTCCTTATCGAGTTCACTTCCGCGAACCTTCTTTCAACAACTTACAAGCTACTTCTGCAATGAGTGAAGGTGGAATGATCGCCGACATTATTGGTGCGGTTGCATCTATCGATCCTGTTATGGGAGGTGTTGACCGCTAATGGCTTATTCAACTGAAGATCTAGCAACAATGGATTCAATCATCAAGCGTTACCCACGCTCGCGTTCGGCGATTATGCCGCTGCTGCACTTTGTGCAATCACGAGTCGGTTATGTCGATGGCGAGGGTATTGAATTAATTGCAAAGCTACTGACACTAGAAACCGCTGAAGTTTCTGCCGTTGCAACTTTTTACACACAGTACAAGCGCAAGTTGGTTGGTGAATATCACGTAGGTGTCTGTACAAATACTCTCTGCGCAGTCATGGGCGGAGACGCCATATTTGCGGGCTTAAAAGAGCATTTAGGCTTAGAAAATGATGGAGTAACTGCAGATGGCAAAGTCTCACTCGAACATATTGAGTGCAACGCTGCATGTGATTATGCGCCAGTGGTGATGGCTAACTGGGAGTTCTATGACAATCAAAGCGTCCAGTCAGCAAAAGATTTAGTGGATTCAATGCGTCAGGGAAATCCAAAG
>CAIXPV010000054.1 GCA_903921405.1 uncultured Actinomycetes bacterium | reverse complement strand
ATTGGTGGGTACATGCCGTCGGCATACCATTGCAAGTGTCCTGAAGTTTCAAAGAGCGCCGCTTTAGTTAAATGTGGTGAGTAAACAAACTCATATCCTTCATCTTCATGACGTTTACGTGAGTAATCCTCCATCGCCCGACGAATGATTCCGCCCTTTGGATGAAATACTGCTAAACCAGAGCCAATCTCTTCTGGAAACGAGAAGAGATCTAACTCAGTTCCTAAACGCCTGTGGTCGCGCTTTTCAGCCTCAGCCAAGAGCTCTAAATACCCATTGAGTTCATCTTGTGATGGCCATGCAGTTCCATAGATTCGCTGAAGCATCGGATTCTTCTCAGAACCTCGCCAGTATGCAGCTGCTGTGCGCATCAACTTAAAGGCTGGAATATGTTTTGTAGAGGGTAGGTGTGGACCACGGCATAGATCACTCCATACAGGATTTCCGTCACGACCTAAATTGTCATACATCGTTAGCTCTGATCCGCCGACCTCAACGCTGGCCTCTTCACCAGCTGGTCCCTTAATACCAATTAACTCGCACTTGTACGGCTCGTGTGCAAGTTCTTTAAGCGCATCGGATTCAGTTGTAACTCGTCGGCGAAAGCGTTGACCTTCCTTAACTATCTTGCGCATAGCACTTTCTATCTTTACAAGATCATCTGGATTAAAAGTATTTTCTGGATCAAAGTCGTAGTAGAAGCCATCCTTGATAGGCGGACCGATTCCAAGACGAGTGTTTGCATAAACTTCTTGCACAGCTTGAGCCATTACGTGTGCCGTTGAATGTCGCAAAACGGCAAGACCATCTGGAGATGAGATTGATACACCTTCGATGGAATCACCATCGACTAAATCGCTCCAGAGATCTTTGAGTGTTCCATTGATGCGAGCAACGACAATATCTTTATTTTCGGCAAAGAGATGGGTTGGGCGTATATCGGCCTCTACCGATTGCGCATGGCCATCTACCGTGATGTTTATCGTTGACATGTCGTTAGCCTACCGAATGAAGCCGTGCCATTGCCCTAATTTCATCGACGAAGGCCCTTGATGGCTGCAAAGGCCGGCTTTGAATAGAGGCGACATCGGAGGCGATACGCAGACTACTTAGTAAAACTGCAGATGTGACGTCGCCGATTCTGGCCAAGGGTAGTGACTGAACAACCACACCATTGTTGGCGATGACAAGATCCCTCATAATTCCGGGTAGTACGCCATCACTTGTCGGCGGAGTAATCCACTGGCCATCTATGCAGGCAACGACATTAGATACTGCGCCTTCACATATATTTCCCTCGGTATTAACCACGAGAGCCTCATCAAAGCCCAACAACTTTGCCTCATTTAAAATGGATAAGCGATGTTCGTAGGGATAACTTTTAATCGCAGCTCCCTGTGAAGACAATGCATCGGGGTGAATGCATACCGAGGCCGCCTTTGTGACAGGTTCATACGGCAGATGGACCGCGGCCCAATCTCCGCGTGCATCAAAAGAGATCCGCAGCATGCCATCAGTTAGTGGCTGGGCGTCAAGGAGTTCTCCTACGGTTTCCCTAATCTCAACAAATGAAGGCATGGGCACATTCATTGCTTTAGAACTTCCAAGAGCTCTTTGCAAATGGAGTTCCAAGGCGTACGGCTGTCCGCTTACTGTGCGAATTGTTTCAAAAATTCCAGCGCCAATGAGCCATCCTGTATCCGTACACGGTGAATCCTTAATGTTTACGAGTTGGCCGTTAAAAGAGATCTTCATTCGAGCTCTCCCCCAGCGATTGAGATTAACCTGCGCGCCTTTAACTGTGTTTCTTCCCATTCACTATGCGAATCACTAGCCCAGGTGATTCCTGCGCCAGTTCCAAAACGCAACTCCGTATCTTTAAAGAAAACTCTGATGGCCACCGAAAGCTGACATGCATCACCTTGTACCCATCCCAGTGCACCACAATATGGACCACGTTTATCTTCATTGTCTTTAATCACCGAAATCGCTGATGATTTGGGTGCACCGCTAATAGATCCTGGCGGATGCAACGAGGAAATAATCTCGCTCCAACTTATACCTTTTCGGAGATCACCTTCAATATCTGAGACTAAATGGACAAGTCCTGGATGTGGTTCAGATGCTAATAATCGTGGAACGTACACTGAGCCATTTTCACAAATTGCACCTAAATCGTTTCTCATTAAATCTACAATCATTACATTTTCGGCAATATCTTTGGCGCCAAAATGCGTCTGCCCGGGTAACTGGGTTCCTTTAATTGGTGATGTGCGTACACGATCAGAATGACGGGATAAAAATAACTCAGGTGATGCTGATGCAATATTTAAACCGGGAATCTCTAAGTAAGACGCCCACGGTGCAGGGTTCTCACGAAGTATCTGTGAAAATAAACCACGCAAATTCCTAGATGCATCGATTTCATGTGAGAGTTGGCGACAAGCGTTGACTTGATATACCCAACCCTGTGAAATAAGTTTTTGAATATCTTCAACATAGGACACATACTGCTCTTCATTTTTAGTAGTTCTCCAACCACCTTGCAGGCGTTCCCATGGAGTAAACGCAAAATCTGAGGTAATCACGCAGTCAAACTTTGCTGCCGTGAACTCACCTTCAAAGGTCGTCGATACGGCCCAGAATCCCCCATCGACTAAGCAGGATGGATCATGGGACATCTCCACTAATCCCGTGGCTAATCGTCCATTCATCCAGAACATGGCCTCGCTGCTGATCACGATGCAAACGCTACCGATTTACTTCGCCACTTTGGCGCTTATGGCCTACCTACGATAGATTTTCCCTCCTCGCGGACGTAGCGCAGTTGGTAGCGCGGAACCTTGCCAAGGTTCAGGTCGCCGGTTCGAACCCGGTCGTCCGCTCTGAATAGGCACCATGTAATTGGTCGGGTGGCCGAGAGGCCAGGCAAGGGACTGCAAATCCCTCTACACGGGTTCAAATCCCGTCCCGACCTCCATCATTTCAAACCCTTGTATGGAAAGGTACGACCCATGAGCGAATCAACGCGACCTTGGGGACGTTATGAAATCCTGCAAGAAAGTGATTCACATAAAGTTAAATGCATCTGGGTTCTTCCAGGAAAGCGCTTGTCATATCAACGTCATCAGAAACGTGCCGAGCACTGGTTTATCGTCTCGGGAAATGCGCGCATAACCATCAATGGAGAAATCAGCGAATTAAAAGCTGGCGAAACGGCCGACATAGCAATTGGATCTCTTCACCGTATTGAAAATATCGGCAGTGATGATGTCGTATTCATAGAAGTTCAGACAGGCAGCTACTTTGGCGAAGATGATATTGAGCGCATTGAGGATGATTTCGGGCGCTAATAGATATAAATATCCTGGGGTATGATTCCCCAACAGCAAGGATCGTTGGCTCAGCGGTAGAGCACCACATTGACATTGTGGGGGTCACTGGTTCGAT
>CAIXPV010000053.1 GCA_903921405.1 uncultured Actinomycetes bacterium | reverse complement strand
TTGCTCAGGGTTATGGATCACTTGGTTTAATGACATCAGTCTTAATGACACCAGATGGAAAAATTGTTGAATCAGAAGCCGCTCACGGAACAGTGACTCGTCACTACCGCGATCACCAAAAAGGTAAGGCAACATCGACAAATCCAATTGCATCAATCTTTGCGTGGACGCGTGGCTTAGCTCATCGCGCAAAGTTAGATAACAACGCAGAACTTGCAGCTTTTTGTGCAACGCTAGAACGCGTATGCATCGAAACTGTTGAAGAAGGCAAGATGACGAAAGATCTAGCATTGCTTATATCTAAAACTGCGCCATGGCAAACAACACAAGAATTCTTGGCATCAATTGATGAGAACCTTAAGAAAGCTATGGCATAGCCCTCAACTCTCAACTCTATTGAGGGGTAGGCCTCAGATTCTCCTTGTTAGTCATCTGACGTAGGTCTAGTTTCAATCCAACATGTGCGCGCCCGTGCGCACGTGAAATTGGAGAAGAAATGACTGATTTCATCGCTCCCGGCCAACCTGGAAGCAAAGTTACCTATCTACCTCGTTATGACCATTGGATTAATGGCAAGTATGAAAAGCCAGATTCAGGTCAGTACTTTGAAAACGTGACTCCAGTAACTGGAAAAGTTTTCTGTGACGTTGCCCGTGGAAATGCAAAGGATATTGATAAGGCACTTGATGCTGCACATGCTGCAGCTCCTGCATGGGGTAAGACATCTGCAACTGAACGCGCAATAATTCTTAACAAAATTGCCGATCGCATGGAGGCAAATGTTGAAGCCATAGCAGTTGCCGAAACTTGGGAAAACGGAAAACCAATTCGTGAGGCGCTCTATGTAGATATCCCACTTGCAATCGATCACTTTAGATATTTTGCTGCAGCTATCCGTGCACAAGAAGGATCAGCTGGCGAATTAGATAATGACACTGTTGCCTATCACTTCCACGAACCACTGGGTGTAGTCGGTCAAATCATTCCGTGGAACTTCCCAATCTTGATGGCTGTATGGAAGTTAGCTCCAGCAATTGCTGCAGGTAACTGTGTTGTATTAAAGCCAGCTGAACAGACTCCAGTATCAATCTTGTTCTTGATGGATATCATCAAGGATCTATTGCCAGACGGTGTTGTTAATATCGTTAACGGCTTTGGTGTTGAAGCCGGTAAGCCATTGGCATCATCACCTCGTATTGCCAAGATCGCATTTACGGGCGAGACCACAACAGGCCGCTTGATCATGCAGTACGCATCAGAGAACATCATTCCTGTCACCCTTGAACTCGGCGGCAAGAGCCCAAATATCTTCTTTGGCGATGTAGCAGCAGAAGACGATGCCTTTTATGACAAGGCACTTGAAGGCTTCACGATGTTTGCCGTCAACCAGGGTGAGGTCTGTACCTGCCCTTCACGCGGTTTGATCGATACAAAGATCTACGATCGATTCTTAGGCGATGTCACTGCACGCACCAATGCGATTAAGCAGGGACACCCATTGGATCTTTCTACGATGATTGGTGCACAAGCCAGCACAGATCAGTTAGAAAAGATTCTTTCCTACCTAGATATTGGTAAGAAAGAGGGCGCAAAGGTAATCACGGGTGGAGAACGCGCAGATTTGGGCGGGGAACTATCTGGCGGCTACTACGTTATGCCAACTATCTTTGAAGGCCATAACAAGATGCGCATCTTCCAAGAGGAGATATTCGGTCCAGTTGTCTCAGTTACAAAGTTCGATGGCTTTGATAACGCCATTGAGATTGCCAATGACAGCTTGTACGGTCTAGGTGCAGGTGTATGGACACGTGATATGAATACCGCTTATCGCGCAGGCCGAGCTATCCAAGCTGGTCGTGTCTGGACTAACTGCTATCACGCCTATCCAGCTGGAGCTGCATTTGGTGGCTACAAAGCCTCTGGAATCGGCCGTGAGAACCATAAGATGATGCTTGATCATTACCAACAAACTAAGAACTTGCTTGTTTCGTACTCACCAAACAAGCTCGGCTTCTTTTAAGGAGTACTAATGTCTCTGCCGTCCCGCGTTGATTACACACCCGAGGCGGCAGAGCTATTACTCAAGTTAACAAAAATAAACGGTCCACTGATGTTTCATCAATCAGGTGGGTGTTGTGATGGATCATCACCTATGTGTTATTTGAAAGGTGAGTTTAGAGTTGGCGGCTCTGATGTTTTAGTCGGCGAATTAGATATTGAAGGTATTGATGAACCAATCCAGGTATGGATGTCAGCATCTCAGTTTGAATATTGGAAACACACGCATTTAACAATTGATGTTGTTGTTGGAAGAGGAGGAGGGTTTTCCCTCGAGTCGACAGAGGGAAAGCGCTTCCTTACTAGATCACGGTTATTTACTGATGAAGAGTGGCTACTGCTCGAGAATTCGCCCGTAACAACCGGGGCATAAAAAACCCGCCAGCCACATTGGCCGGCGGGGTTTTTACTTACTAATTAAATACGCTCTCCAGTTGTTGAGTTAAACAAGTGAACTGCAGATGGATTTGCAGTCACAGAGATTGTCTCACCTGGCTTTGGAGGATTCTTTGGATCCCAACGCACGATGATCTGTGCGCCTTCATCGCCTGCTTGTGCAAACTTAACATTTGTATCAGCTGGCTTTCCGTATACGAATGCATCCGAGCCAAGCTCTTCAACAACTTCAACTAATACGTGGAAGCCATCTGTTGCTGGTGTAAAGCCTTCTGGGCGTACGCCAACAGTGACTTCGTTGCCAGCAGATGCTGGAACAGCAATGCCGAGATTTCCAAGCATCGCCTTGCCATTAACAATTGGTGCATTCAGCAAGTTCATTGCAGGGGATCCAATGAATCCTGCAACGAAAGCATTTGCTGGATTGTCATAAAGATTACGTGGTGTATCAACTTGCTGTAGCAAACCATCTTTTAGAACTGCTACGCGATCACCCATAGTCATAGCTTCAACCTGGTCGTGAGTTACATAAACAGTTGTGATTCCAAGACGACGCTGCAATGCAGCGATCTGTGTGCGAGTTGCTACACGCAACTTGGCATCAAGGTTTGATAGTGGCTCATCCATAAGGAATACCTGTGGCTCGCGAACAATTGCACGACCCATTGCAACGCGCTGACGTTGTCCACCCGATAGAGCTTTTGGCTTGCGCTCTAGGTATGGCTCAAGGTCAAGCAGCTTTGCAGCTTCAAGTACGCGACGTTCGCGCTCTTCCTTTGGTGTGCCTGCGATCTTTAATGCAAAGCCCATGTTCTCTGCAACTGTCATGTGTGGATACAGTGCATATGACTGGAAGACCATTGCGATATCGCGATCTTTTGGTGCAACGTTTGTTACGTCGCGATCACCAATCAAGATACGACCAGTGTCGATTTCTTCTAACCCTGCCAACATACGAAGTGATGTTGACTTTCCGCAACCTGATGGGCCGACTAAAACCAAAAACTCACCGTCATTGACAGTGAGATTTAATTTATCAACTGCAGGTGCTGTGGTGCCT
>CAIXPV010000052.1 GCA_903921405.1 uncultured Actinomycetes bacterium | reverse complement strand
CCTTGTGATCCAGTTGTACCCGTATCTCCTTTAACTCCTTGAATACCTTGAGAACCAGTTGTGCCTGTGTCACCTTTTGCGCCTTGCAATCCAGTTGAACCTGTTGCACCAGTTGATCCTTGTGAACCTGCAGATCCAGTTGCACCTTGCGCACCAGTTGCACCTGCAACGCCTTGCGAACCGGCAACACCACTTGCACCTGTTGCACCTTGTGTTCCATTAGTACCTGCTGGACCAACTGCACCTGCTGCTCCTTGTGCTCCTTGTGCACCATTACTTCCAGTTGCACCAACAGAACCTTGTGCGCCCGTTGCACCTTGTGTTCCATTAATTCCTGCTGCTCCAGTATCACCCTTTGCTCCAGTTAATCCTGTAACTCCTGTTGCACCAGGATCACCTTTAGGTCCAGTTGTTCCAGATAAACCAACTGCTCCAGTTAATCCTTGTAAACCATTTGCACCTGTTTCACCTTGTAGACCAGTTAATCCGCTAATGCCTTGCACGCCTTGTAAGCCAACTGCGCCAACGTTTCCTTGATCACCTTGTACTCCTTGCGCGCCTTGTACGCCTTGCGATCCTTTGGCTCCAGTTGCACCAACTGCTCCATCAACACCTGCAACTGGATTAGCAGTAACTGATTTTTCAACTGGTAACCGAAGTGATGTTGCAATCTTCCAAACACCTTTTGATTTCGGTCCATAAAGATTTGCATTCTTTATATCAATATAGAAATCACCATCGATACCAGTTGTTTTTGTCGGAACTCCACTCCCGCTAAGGATTGTGTTGGGTGATGTAGTAGTTGTTCGTCCTGCCTTTTTTAAAGTGACGGATGTTTTTTGTGCAGGAAAAGCGCTATACGTAGAGAACATTGAAATTGATAGAAGGATTGCAAGAGTTGTAAATGGACGCTTCATGATGGGAAACCTTTCCAAAAGGCGGGGACGAAACTGGGATTCAGTCTTAAGCGTGAGGATTCTGAGAGAAATAAGGAGTTCCCTGCATCACTAATTGCACTATAAGTGGGTAAACCCAGCATTTTTCGTCGAAACTACTTAAATACTCACACGGTGTTCTAAGGATGGATTACTAGCATCCTCAGTATTAAGTAGTTAATTACGGGTAGTCGATGACGAGGGGTCACAGACAGTTCCACTAGGGAAGGGAAGACATGCAAATGTCATCAAAGAGAAAGATTGCCGCAGTTGTTCTAACAACTGTTGCACTCTCAGTTAGCACTGTCGGTGTTGCTACAGCATCACAGTCAAAAGGTAAGGCAGTTTCAGTTAAGACAACTACAGCTACGACCACAGTAAACGCTATTGCTAACCCAATGGCAGGTGGATCAATGGGCCAGATGAAAGGCGACCAAGAAGCTGCTCTCGCTAGCGTTCTTGCAGGACTTGTTACTAAGGGAACAATCACGCAAGCACAATCAGATGCAATCACTGCAGCTCTAACTGCAGCACATGCAGCTGAAGCCGCCGAACATGGTGGAGGCAATCCTGCCAATGATGCACAGCGTGCAGCGCGTGAGGCGCTAATCGCAACAACCATTGGTATCGATGCTGCAACTATCAAGACTCGTCTTGCTGCAGGTGAAACACTTGGAGCAATTGCCGGAACTAAGAAGGCTGCATTGATTACAGCTCTAGTTGCAGCAGAGACTAAAGAGATTGATGCAGCAGTTACTGCAGGAAAAATTACTGCAGCACAAGCCGTAACTCTAAAAGCTGGTCTCACCGCACATGTAACTGCTGAAGTTGATGCAGTTCGTGGAGCAATGGGTCCAGGCATGGGTAAGGGCGGTCCGGGACACATGGACGGTGGCAAGGGAAGAAATCACTAATAAGGTAAGAACTAGATTCATATATAAATCCTCCTAAGGGTAAGACCCGCCACGTGAGCAATCATGTGGCGGGTTTTCTTATTGCAGTTAATGGCACAATGCACACATGAGAATTCATATCGGCAGCGATCATGCAGGGCTGGAACTAAAAGGTGCACTGGTTGAATATCTTGAATCCAAAGGCCACAGCGTTATAGACCATGGCCCGCATCAATTTGATGCCTTAGATGACTACCCAGATTTTTGCATACCGGCCGCTGCTGCAACAGTTGCAGATCCATTGTCTCTGGGAATTGTTCTAGGTGGCTCTGGAAATGGCGAACAGATCGCAGCAAATAAAGTTACAGGCGTTCGCGCCGCACTTGCTTGGAGCGTTGAGACTGCAAAGCTAGCAAAAGAGCATAACAATGCAAATGTAGTTGGAATCGGTGGTCGGATGCACTCAATCGATGAGTGCAAAGCGATAATCGATGCGTTTATTGAAACGCCATTTAGCAACGACGAGCGTCATATTCGACGCATCAACAAGATTTCTACTTACGAAGATACAGCAGGTCTGTAACTCGGTGATCTTTGTCGATCCCTTGACCTTCAAATCTGGTCACTGGTCGCCAATTTGGTTTATCAATTACTCCCCCGCTAAATTGGGTTGAAGTCTTAAAAACATTCTCCATGGATTCTGCATATGGAACCCAGTCAGTTGCTAAATGAAAATATCCGCCTGGCTTTAACTTTGATGCAACAAGTTCTAAAAACCCCGTATTTACTATCCGGCGCTTGTGGTGTTTAACTTTCGGCCAAGGATCCGGAAAATATAGGTGCACGCCGTCAAGGGATTCGTCATTGATCATGTAGGGCAGCACGACATGTACGTCATCTTCGATAACTTTAATATTCGTAATCTTCTGTTCTTGAATTCTAGAAAGTAACTTTCCAATCCCAGGTGGATGCAGATCAACGGCTAAGTAACCGTTCTCCGGCGAGTTCAGCGCAATGATGGCTGTGGCTTCCCCCATGCCAAAACCGATCTCCATAATAATTTTTGCAGCCTGCGGAAAAACTGCCTGCAGATCTAACTTCTCTGCGGCAACTGCAATTCCATGGATTTCCTGCAGGCTTTTCTTAGCCGCACGTTGTGCCTCTGTGATGCGCGTCCCACGAATGCTGTAGCTACGAATTGAGGGGCGTTCCATGGGGCAAGAATGTCATGGTTGGATTGATACCTACAAAAGGGAGTTCTACCGTGCCAGGAATCAACATATCTCGCATCGAAGCCAAAGAGCGTGCTGACCATCTAGTCGTTCATAGCTACGACATCACCCTAGATGTCACAACTGGGGCAGAGAGCTTTTATTCAAAGTCGGTTGTGAAGTTCTCCTGCAACACCCCGGGATATTCAACCTTTATCGATGCATGTGGTCGCTCAATTATCTCAGCTAGCTTAAATGGCTCCCCTGTCGATACAAGCGACTTCGATGGCGAAACCGTTTACCTAAAGAATCTTGCTGCCGAGAATGAGTTGATTATCGAAATCGATGCTATTTATTCAAAATCCGGAGAAGGCCTTCAACGTTCAGTTGATCCATCCGATAATGAGATCTACTTATATTCACAAGGTGAAACCGCATATATCCGCCACATGTTCCCTTGCTTTGATCAGCCATCCCTTAAGGCAACTTTTGCTTTAACAGTTACTACTCCTGGCCATTGGGAAGCGATTTCAAATAACACACAGATTGGTAAAGAAGTTAAGGCCGATAAAGCAACGTGGAAGTTCGCTGCAACTCCACGAATCCCAATGTATTTAGCTGCACTCATTGCAGGTCCATATTCACATGTTCACGATGTTTATAAGGGCTCTAAAGATGTACCGCTCGGAATATATTGCCGCAAATCAATGGCACAGTATTTAGATCCAGATGATATTTTCTTACTAACCAAGCAGGGCTTTGATCACTTCGAAAAGACATTTGGTCTTGCCTATCCTTTTGAAAAATACGATCAGATTGCAGTTGTTGATTTTAACTTTGGCGCTATGGAAAATGCAGGTGCAGTTACTTTCCGCGAGGACTTGTTAGTTTTCCGCAGTCACATGCCAGAAAAAATGTATATGTCTCGTGCAAACGTAATCTTGCATGAAATGGCACACATGTGGTTCGGCGACTTAGTAACTATGTCGTGGTGGGATGATCTGTGGCTTAACGAATCCTTTGCCGAGTTCATGGCCTATCTTGCAATGGTAGAAGCCACTCGATTTACGGGTGGCTGGGCGGGCTTTAACAGCGAGCGAAAGAACTGGGCTTACCGACAAGATCAGTTAGTTTCGACGCATCCAATCGTTGCCGACATGGTCGATATTGAGGCTGTTAACGCTAACTTTGACGGCATTACCTATGCCAAGGGAGCATCTGTGTTGCAGCAATTAGTTGCACACGTTGGTCGTGATAATTTTATTACTGGCCTTCAAAAGTACTTTGCCAAGCATGCTTGGGGCAATACAACACTTAAAGATCTCTTTGACCAACTAGAAGCTGCCAGTGGCCGCTCCCTCGATTCATGGGCAGCGACATGGTTGCAAACCGCAGGTGTAAACACTCTGCGCCCAGAGCTAACTATCGATGGAGATACATACGCATCGGTTGCAATCAAGCAAGAAGCACCGTTGATTCCTGCCGGATCTACTGAGCTTCGCCCACATCGCTTAGCTGTGGCTTTGTATGACATCGATGGTGATTCAGTCAAGCTTCGCACATCAGTAGAGCTCGATGTTGCTGGTGCACTCACTGACGTTCCACAGTTTGCCGGTCAAAAGGTCGCCGATTTATTGTTAATTAATGATCGCGACTTGTCGTATGCAAAACTGCGCTTTGATGCACGCTCACTGACAACTCTTACAACACATCTCGGAAAGATTGCAGATCCATTAACTCGCGCTCTATGTTGGGCTGCAGTGTGGGACATGCACCGCGATGGGCAGATTTCATCATCTGACTTCTTAGATATCGCCTTTGCTGGCCTACTAGGTGAAAATGATGATGCTGTGGTCAACATTGTGTTAACACAGATGTACACATCGGTTGAGGCTTACACACCAGATACCGCGCGCGATCAGATGCGCCTAAAGATTGCTAATGGTTTGGATGCACTAACTAAGAGTTCTGCACCTGGCAGTGACTTACAGATGTTGTTTGCGCGCGCCTTTGCTCAAAACGCCGTGACTGCCGAACACATAAATGCAGTGCGAGGACTTCTCAACGGTTCAGCTCCTGGTTTTATTGTCGATGCAGATCAACGTTGGTTCTTCATAATCGCTTTGTCCGAGCGCGGAGCCATCACCAAGGAAGAGCTCGATGCCGAACTTGCACGAGATAACACCACTAGCGGTAACTGTTTCCATGAGACTGCAGTTGCTGCATCTCCAACAGTTGAGGCCAAGAACTATGCCTGGAACAAGATTATCAATGAGGATATTCAAACCTCAGTGCGCTCGGCCCTTGTCGCTGGATTCCAGAGACCGATTCAACGTGAACTATTGGCCTCATACGTAGATCAATACTTCGATTCAATCATCACCGTCTGGGAATCTAAGTCATACGAGGGAGCAAGCAAAATAGTGAGCGGTCTTTACCCAACGTGGGTCTTATCTCAATCAACTATTGATAAGACGACTTCCTGGTTAGATACCGTTGGCAAAGATGCGCCAACAGTCTTGCGCAAGTTAGTTACCGAAGCTCGCGATGGTTTATTGCGTGCTGTGAACGTTCAAAGCAGTAAGTAATTAATTAATAGATGTAATTGAAGACGTTGTCGTTGCTTTTCGTGGTGCACTAACCGCCCACGAAAGCACGGCGATAACTGCAAATAGAGCAATGGGAATCAGAATAAAAGTTACAACGGTTTCAATTGCGCTAAGGCCTGGACCAGCGACAGTGCCATCTTCAACGGCTGACATAATAAAATTCATGTGTGCAGTGTAATTTACTTATGCCGTTGCCGCTGCCACACCAAATGGCTGCAAGTACTGCAGCCATCGGTCATCGGTTCGACCGGTACCTAGAATTCGCCACGCAGCCCCAACGGGTTCGCGAGGCAACTGTCGAAGCCTCCACCCAATCTCCTTGAGCTGTTTATCGGCCTTTAAGTGATTGCACTTGTGACAGGCCGAAACCACGTTCTCCCAATTATGACCACCACCACGGCTACGAGGGATCACATGATCAATCGATGTAGCAGGGGCCGTGCAGTACACACACCGACCACCGTCGCGAGCAAAGATTGCTCGGCGCGACAACGGCACAGCATGGCGATAAGGAATTCGAACAAATTTGTTAAGGCGAATTACTGATGGCAGATCTAAATGACCGCCAGAAAAATGTACAACGGAGCCAGACTCTTCAATCATTGTGGCTCTATGGTTTAAGACAAGGATCAGGGCACGACGCTCTGTTATGACACCCAAAGGTTCATAGGTGGCATTAAGAACTAGTGTGCGCGACATAATCGCTCCCGATCTGGCGCATGGCCTGCGCCGATTGGTTTATCTTGCACTACAACACGCTCGGTTACGGGTATTTCAAAGCGGTATTTGGGTAAAGATTTGGCTACAGTCATACCCACTATGAGCGATTCAGCACAACACGTCATCGATTGGGTCAGCGGGACCCCCCTTCGTATTCTCATCATCCTGATTACCGCTGTACTGGCCCAGAGCTTTGGTAGCCGAGCAATTCACAGAGCGATGAACCGATTAGCAACTGCCGATCTAGTTCCGGGTCCACGCAATATTGTGGCCCGCCAAAAAGAGCGCGCTCGCACAATCGGCGGCGTTCTGGCAGCCACGTTGAAATCAGCTATCTGGATCATTGCATCTGGAATGACCCTCGGTGAGTTTGGATTTAACTTAGGGCCACTTATTGCATCGGCCGGAATCCTTGGTGTTGCACTTGGCCTTGGTGCCCAGACTTTAGTTCGAGATATTTTATCTGGAATCTTTATGCTGATCGAAGATCAATATGGTGTCGGTGACAATGTGGATGTTCTAGATATTCAAGGTGTTGTAGAAAAAGTTGGACTGCGCGTAACTACTGTTCGCGATAAAAAAGGAACGCTGTGGTACTTACGAAATGGTGAGATCCTAAAAGTTGGAAACCAATCTCAATCTGGTTGATTTACCATCGAATCTGCTGCCATCTCTAAATAGCTCCACAGTTGTGCACGGTGTGTAGCATCCATTTCGATTCCACCAACAACTTTATGCATCGCATTTAACCACGCATCACGAGCGGCGGCATCGATATGAAATCCCGCATGGCGCATGCGCAAACGTGGATGTCCGCGATTTTCTTGATACGTCGTTGGTCCGCCCCAGTACTGTTCTAGAAACATTTGTAGACGCTCGGCCGCGCCTTTCATATCTGTATCTGGATACATGGGACGCAGAATTGGATCTGTGGCAACGTAGCCATAAAACTGCGAAACTAAATTGCTAAAAAACTCTTCGCCACCGACTTCTTCATAGAAGGTACTCATACGCTAAGGCTAGCCGTGTCTTTGCCCTTGGCGATCTGTAAAACAAAGTAGCTAGTCACTAAACAAAGGGCACCACTCACATAAAACGCAGCTGCATAGTCGCCAAACTTCACTCGAATAACTGCAGCTCCTAATGCAGCGATAGAGCCACCGACCTGATGAGCTGCAAAGACCCAGCCATAAATAACCGTGCCGCGATCAGGACCCAACACCGTGCGGCATAACATCACTGTTGGAGGCACGGTTGCTACCCAATCAAGGCCATAGAAAATAATGAAAACTAAGGTTGATGGGTGCATCGTTGAAAATAGGATCGATGGAAGTAAAAACAACGATAATCCGCGCAACCCATAATAAAAGAATAGAAGTTTGCGGGGATCGTATTTATCTGTGAGCCAGCCTGAAAACAAAGTTCCTATGACATCAAAGACTCCAACGAGAGCAAGAAGTGATGCGGCAACAACTTGCCCCATCCCATGATCATGAGCTGCCGGAATAAAGTGAGTTCCAATCAAGCCGCTGGTAGATAACCCGCATACAAAAAATGAACCGCTTAAATACCAAAAATCTTTATGGCCGCTGGCCTCTTTCAATGAGACTACAGCTAATTTTGCTGCATTCATGTTGGATTTAACTGGTGGCTGCCAATCAGCTGGTGCACCGTATGGCAACAAACCTAGGTCGGCCGGTTTTTCACGCAAGAACAAATAAATCATTGGAACCATAAATAAGGATGCACTACCAATTGTCAGGCCTATAGATTTCCAGCCGTACGTCTCAGATAATCGAGTAAGACCTGGCAAAAAAATCAGCTGACCCATTGCAGCCGCTGCGGTTAATCCACCAATAACAATTCCGCGGCGCTTAACAAACCATCGGTTAGCAACGGTTGCGGCAAAGACCAGCGCCATAGAGCCCGTTCCTATACCAACGATGAATCCCCATGTTGCAACCAGCTGCCATGGTGCATTTATCTGGGTAGTTAAGAAAGCACCCGTGCTAACTGTTGTGAGTGCGGCCATAACAACTTTTCGCACCGTAAAGCGCTCCATTAACGCCGCAGCAAAGGGAGCAGTTAAGCCATAGAGCAAAACATTGACTGATACCGCTAGCGAGATTTGATCACGGCTCCAACCGAAAGCATCTTCAAGGGGAATTATTAAAACTGACGGTGCTGATCTAAAACCGGCAGTTGCAACTAAAGTAAAAAATGTTACAACTGCAGCTATCCACGCTGGGTGTAGCTTGGACTTAGTCGACACGCAGGCCAGGCTTTCTAGATAGAAAAGCCAGGATGACTACCGGGATTGCGGCAAATAAACAGAGCCATCCGTAACTTAACGTTCCGATGATTACTCCAGCTAAAGCTCCCCCACCTGCGCCAGAAAGGTTCATGACTAAGTCACTGGCACCTTGCGATGCAGGCCGCATCTCCAATGAAACCGACTCAGATAAGAATGCCGATCCACCAATGAGTGTGCACGACCAACCAAGGCCTAAGAGAAACAAGCCAACGCCTAGCTGGTAGGCATTACTGGCTGCAGATGTACCGGCAACAATTGTGGAGAGTAAGAGAATCACTAAACCAATTTGGATAACTCGTATGCGTCCTAAACGATCACTGAGCGAACCAATGACTGGTGAAAACGCATACATGCCAAGGACGTGCACGCTGATGACAAAACCAATAATGCGTAAAGAGACATCAACATGCTTCATATGAATCGGCGTCATTACCATAACCGAAACCATTGCAACATGGCCAATAGCAATTGCAGAGATGGCAAAAAGTGCCTGCGGGTTAGAACGAATATGTGTCAAAGCTTTTTTAGTTGAACCTTTGTGCTGTTTCACTGATGCCTGTTTTTCGGCAGTTAAATAAGGATCTGGACGTAAGAAAATCTGGATAACAACCATTGCAAAAAACAAAGTCGCCGCTGAAATTAAGTAGGGACCAACTAAGCGCGGTAAGTTCAAGCGCTCAGCTAAGTTTCCAGAAGGATCCATTAAATTTGGACCAGCCACAGCGCCAACTGTTGAGCCCCACACAACGAATGAAAGCTGTTTGGCACGGCTTTCTTTGGTGGCTAAATCAATTGCGGCAAATCGTGCTTGATAACCTGCAGCCGATGCAGCGCCCACCAGAAAAGTTCCGAGCAACATAAAAAATAGATTTCGATGTGATCCACCAAGAATTGCAAAGATAGATCCCAAAACTCCCGATGAATAACCAACCGACAGCGCTAAACGTCGTCCGCCTTTTGCGGTTAATCGAGCTAGTGGCAGCGCTAAAGCTGCCGCCCCTAACACCGCGCTTGTTTGTGCCAAACCCGCAAGAGTTTCAGAGTCAGTAATTGATGAAACTAACAACGAACCAGCTGCAACGGTGCCAGCTACACCCACGCCATTTAGTACCTGCGCCGATGCAAGCGTGCGCACAACTTTGTGCTGTAGCTGCGTGTTTGGCATTAGTTAATTAATCTGACCCAGACTGCGGTATCAGTTGGCAGCGTGTGTCCATTAACAGGTCCGCTGCTCAGTAAAATTTGCGAGTTAGATGGCAGTTGGATCGGTGCACCTAGATTGATATAACACGCAAAATCTCCTGGACGCTCGAAGGCGACAACATCTTTACCGGCTTCAATCCACTCCATTGGACCATCGCCTAAGCCTTGCTCTGCTTTGCGAATAGCCAACGCCTCTTGGTACATAGACAATGTTGAATTCTCAACGCCCTCTTGTGAATCAGCAGAAAACTTGCCCCACCATGGTGACTGTGGCAGCCATGCTTGATCAATTGTCAGCGCAGCGTTGCTAGAAAAACCAAAGGCGCCAGCTGGATCAGATGACCACGGCAACGGCACGCGACAACCATCGCGACCACGATCGGTGTACCCACTCATCTTCCAGCGTGGATCAGTTAAGCGATCCTCTGGAATATCGCGAACTTCAGGCAGCGCTAGCTCTTCGCCCTGATACATATATGCACCACCTGGCAACGCCAACATCATCAATGCTGCACTGCGCGCACGCAACGTTCCACGAGCGATATTGAACTTAGCTGGATCTCCTTGGCGCGAAAACGTTGTATCACCGTGGTTAGTCAGACCAAGATCTAAACGATCAACTGAACGCACTACATCGTGATTATTAAATACCCATGATGTTGGTGCTCCGACTTCTTGCAATGCACCAATTGAGTTATCAATCTTTGCGCGAATCTGATCTGCCTTCCATAAAGATGTGAGCATCTCGAAGTTAAATGAGTTTTGAAGTTCATCGTGTCGAACGTAACGGGCTATGCGCTCTGCGGGGCTGACCCATGCTTCGGCAACTGCCATACGATCACCTGGATATGAATCGAAGATTTTGCGCCAAGAGCGATAAATATCATGCACGCCTTCTTGATCCCAGAAAGGTTTATGTTCTGTTCCAAGCATCTCGGCGGCTGGATCTTTCTGAATATCTGGCAAGCCTTCTTCCTTAAACATTCCATGAGCAACATCGATGCGGAAACCATCGACGCCACGATCTAACCAAAACTTTAAAACATCTTCTAAATGCGAAACAACTTCTGGGTTCTCCCAATTTAGATCGGGCTGCTCAATCGCGAAAATGTGTAAATACCACTGGCCTAACTTGCCATCGGCCTCTGTGATTCGTTGCCATGCACACCCGCCAAAGACTGCCTCCCAGTTATTAGGTGGCAAATCACCGTTTGGACCTTTCCCGTCGCGGAAAATATAACGCTCGCGCTCGAGTGAACCCGGCGCAGCATTGAGTGCGGCTTGGAACCATTCGTGATCACTGGATGTGTGGTTAGGAACGATGTCAACGATAAATTTAATTCCAAACTCATGTGCCTCTTTTATTAACTGCTCAGCCTGGGCTAGCGTGCCGTAATCAGGTTCGATATCCATGTAATTAGCGACGTCATAACCATGATCATGCTGCGGCGATGGGTACCACGGTGTAATCCATATGGCATCTATGCCCAGCTTCTTTAAATATGGAAGGCGCGAACGTATGCCTTCGACATCGCCAATGCCATCGCCATTTGAATCGGCAAAAGAGCGAATATAAATCTGATACGTAACTGCATCTCTCCACCAAGGGCGCTCTGCGCGTGATGCTAACTGTGACATTTTTACTCCGTCTCTAAAAACTTGCTAAGGGTTTCACGTTGAGCATCAGAGAGTGGTCTTGAGCTCTTCGTATCATCGCTGACCGAAACTTGTACGCTTTTCAAACGGGCAAAAAGGATTCCATCCTTTGATATTTCGTAGGCCATCGTAAAAGAAGACGTGCCAATCGATTCAACCCAGCAACTAACATCTACAAAGATATTGCCTTCACTTATTGGAGCCTTAAAATCGACCTCCGCGCGAGCAACGACCATATTAAATATGCCGAGCATCGCAAAGCGCGCTTCTTGGGCATACGTTAAATATTTGGCATTGTTGACGTGGGCCATTGCATCTAAATCATCCCACCGCACATACTGCTGATTCGTGTACTTCATTAGCGGGTCAACTTTCTATATGTCACACGGTGCGGACGAGCTGCATCGGCACCTAGGCGCTGAATCTTATTTTCCTCATAGCTCTGGAAGTTTCCTTCAAACCAGAACCACTTTGAGTCGCCTTCATAGGCCAAGATGTGGGTTGCAACGCGGTCAAGGAACCAACGATCGTGAGAGATCACAACTGCACATCCTGGAAACTCCAGAAGTGCATTTTCTAACGAACCTAGCGTTTCAACATCTAAGTCATTTGTTGGTTCATCGAGTAGTAGAAGATTTCCGCCTTGCTTAAGCGTTAACGCTAAGTTCAAGCGGTTACGTTCTCCGCCCGATAAAATTCCTGCTGGCTTTTGTTGATCTGGGCCCTTAAAACCAAAGCACGATACATATGCACGCGATGGCATTTCAACCATTCCGACCTTAATGAAATCAAGACCATCAGATACAACTTCCCACAGAGTCTTCTTGGGATCGATGCCGCCACGAGACTGGTCAACGTAGGAAATCTTGACTGTTTCTCCGATTTTTACGTTACCGGAATCGGGAGTTTCCAAGCCCATTAATGTTTTAAAGAGCGTTGTCTTGCCGGCACCGTTTGGACCAATGATTCCAACGATTCCATTGCGTGGAAGCGTGAAAGAAAGATCGTCAATCAATACGCGATCACCAAAGCCCTTACTGAGGTGTTCAACTTCAATGACAACATTTCCAAGGCGCGGGCCAGGTGGAATCTGAATCTCTTCAAAGTCCAACTTGCGCATCTTGTCGGCTTCAGCGGCCATTTCTTCATAACGTGCAAGACGGGCCTTAGATTTAACTTGACGGCCTTTAGCGTTTTGTCGAACCCATTCGAGCTCTTCAGTTAAACGCTTAGCGCGCTTGGCATCTTTTTGTCCTTCAATCTTTAAACGCGCCGACTTAGTTTCCAAATATGTTGTGTAGTTACCTTCATATGGATAAGCACGACCACGGTCGAGTTCAAGAATCCACTGTGCAACATTGTCCAAGAAATATCTATCGTGGGTAATGGCCACAACGGTTCCTGGATACTTACTTAGGTATTGCTCTAGCCAAAGTACTGATTCGGCATCTAAGTGGTTTGTTG
>CAIXPV010000051.1 GCA_903921405.1 uncultured Actinomycetes bacterium | reverse complement strand
GGCATGTAGGTCAAGGTGCACATCCAACTTCCCAAAAAGTGTGGGAAGCGGCTGGCTATACATACCAACACAAAGCCCAACAGTTTAAATCGACGGACTTTTTTGCTACTGATTTAATCTTGGTCATGGATTCGAATAACTTTCAGAAAGTAATGAAGTTTGCCGATAGCGAAGAGTCCAGGAGTAAAGTTTTTTACCTACGAAATTTCGATGAATCTCTTAAATCAATCAATCCTGATTCGGCGGATTTTTCTAAGCTTGAAGTTCCAGATCCATATAATCAATCGCTTGAAGCCTACGAGGAAACGCTTTTTATGATTGAGCGCGCTGTAGATGGCTTGTTGCAAGAGTTAGCGCGCCAATAAGTGCACCACAAGCCGCAATAACAAGTGGCCATTGAATATTGCCCTTACTCCACATTGCACCGCCCCAGATTCCAGCACCGAGTACAGCAAAGTTCATTGAAGCTTGGTAAACGCCCTGCGCACGGCCACGATGGCTATCTTCACTTAATCCTGCAATCCATGCCTTACCTACGCCATCGGTGAGCGCTGGGAACAGTCCATAGAGAGTGAGTGCAACAAGTGCAACCATGTGATTGTTTGTCAAACCCAAGGTGGCGTAAGCAACGGCAAAAGCCAATAAACCCACCGCGTAAACAATTCTCGGAGATAATTTATCTGCAATATAACCACCGGGAAAAGCAGCCAGTACTGTCACTCCACTAAATAGCATGTACGAAAGTACGACGCCATTTGTAGAAAAACCTATGTCGTGTAAGCGTAAAAGCAAGAGAACATCAGGAATATTTGTTAACTGAATGAGAACTAAGATTGCGATTGCACGTTTTAAGGTTGATGGCAGCTGAGGGTGCTTTGTTTTCTCAGCTTTAACCTTTGCTTTTTTAACAAATTCTTCTTTCACCAGAAGTGTTAGTAAGCCGGAAATAATCGCTGGAATCAACGCCCATTTCGCTACCGCGCGAACATCACCATCGAGCATTGCTAAGCCGATTAGTGCTATTCCAGGCCCTATTACTGCGCCAATATTGTCGCCCGTGCGATGAAAACCAAAGGCTTTACCGAGATTAGCTTTATCAACTGAGTCTGAAATTAAGGCATCCCGAGGAGCCCCGCGCATACCTTTACCAATTCGATCTGTAACGCGACCCAGCAAAACCAATGGCCATCCAGTTGCAACCACAACTAGTGCTTTGCCAACTCCAGCCAGTGAATAACCAGAGATGACAAATGGTCTTCTTCCTAATCGGTCACTTGATGTACCGCTGATTAATTTTGTAAAACCTGCGGCAGCCTCTGCGCAACCTTCAATGAGTCCAAGTACCAAAGGTGCTGCACCAATTACGCCGGTTAAAAGAATTGGCAGTAAGGGATATAAAAGCTCACTTGCTGCATCTTGGGCGAGTGAGACCAAAGTAAGCAGAATTAAATTGCGCGTCAACCAGGTTTTCATTATTTAGGTAGGTGCTGTAGTGCCCAGTGATACATGGCAATTGCTCCGGCAGCAGAGGCATTCATTGAACGCGTGGAACCGTATTGGTTAATCTCATAGAGAACTTCACACACGTTGATTCCTTCATCCGACATTCCTGCTCCTTCTTGACCAAATAGGAGTACGCAGCTCTCAGGTAACTGGGCACTTTCCAACTGTTTAGAGCCGGGCACATTATCAATTCCAATGATAGGTATTTTATTTTCTTTACACCACACACCAAAATCCTCAACGGTTGGATGATGGAAGATAGTTAGGTATCTATCAGTCACCATTGCTCCGCGCTTATTCCAGTCACGCTTACCCACGATATGCACGCCAGCGACATTAAATGCATTTGCCGTTCGAACTACAGAGCCGATATTTAGATCGTGTTGCCAGTTCTCAATAGCGATGTGCAGCTTATGACGCTTGGTATCTAAATCGGCGACGATGGCCTCAACTGTCCAGTATCTGTAATGATCTAAAACATTTCTGCGATCGCCATTCAGCAAAAGTTCAGGATCGAATTGATCGCCTTCTGGCCATGGTTTTTCATGTGGCCCTACACCTACGACAGGAAAAAATTCACCTGGACCAATGGTGGCGGGGGTGGTTGGAGAAGACACGGTGCCACTCTAAACTGATTACATGACTGCTATCAACACAATCGCCTATGTCGTACATATTCTCTGTGTAATTGTCCTTCTCTCTTTGTTGCTCCATCAGTGGAATAAGAGCCCTCGAAAGTTAAGCCCTGGAATCTTGCATGTTGGACTCACCGCATTGGTAGCAGGCGCAGTGATGGTAGGGATGTTTAACTCGGTGCATCCAGATGAAACACTCAACCACACGAAAATTGGAATCAAACTAGTAATTCTTTTAGCGATTCTGGGCATCAGTTATAAGAATGTTAAGAAACCAGAGTTACCAAAGAACATATGGCTTCTCCTAATTGGTCTAACAATGACCAATATTCTTATTGCATCACTGTGGCACTGATCGGCTTATGCGCAATAAAATATTTGCTTATCTTCTTGCCTTAATAACAGTTGCTTCGATTGTTCCGGCAAGTGCTGTTTTGTCCTCGGCTTCAATTCCTTCCGTATTTGACGGATTGTTAAAAATACCAGCGCTTTCTAACCCTGCAATGGTGCTTATTGATGGCACTACAGGTGAAGTTGTTTATGAGAAAAACTCATTCTCACAGCGCAAACCGGCATCTGTCATGAAAATACTTTCTGCTACTGCGACTCTTGACTATTTAGACCCCACAAGTAATTTTAAAACTAGTGTTAATTTAGGCCTAACGCCTAGAACACTTGTAATCCAAGGCTCACTTGATCCTTGGATTAGCTTAAATGATGTGGCCGCTAAGAAAATGCACAGAACTTCACTTCCGCGAATAGCATTCAATTCGATGTCAGCTTTAAAAGTAGCTAACCATGGTTCGCTTAAGAACATAAAAGTGAAATACTCCAACTTATATTCACAAGACGTCGCAAATTTAAAGGCATTTTGGGCCAAGCGAGGCTTTAAACCTACTCTCAAGCAGGTAAGTGCCGAAGATATATTAAATTCACAAGGAGAGCCCGTTTTAACGTCTGAGTCACCCACTATTGCCGAGATTTTAGATTTCACGCTTCTATGGAGTGATAATTTATTAGCCGAGCGGTTAGCTCGTTTAGCCTCAAAATCTGCCGGATATGGCTTAAATGACCAAGGCGTTGCACTCACATTCGTAGATATGTTAAGTAAGTTTAATATTGATGCTTCAAAACTCGTTATTGCCGATGCGAGTGGACTATCAAAGGAAAATCGAGTGACTGCTCAAATTATCGGTCAGTTGCTCTATAAGACGCGTAAAGAGGAAAAGTTCGCGCTACTTTATAAGTCACTTCCGGTCAGCGGAATATCAGGGACACTCAAAGATCGCTTTATTACCACGGCACCAAGCGCAGTGGGTCTAGTTCATGCAAAGACTGGAACCTTGAATGGAACAGTCACTTTGGCAGGATATGTGGAATCAAGTGATCGAGAATTCATTTTCGTAACATTGGCTGACGAAATTCCTAAAGGGACTCGGGCTGAAAATAAAGCGCGTGCAGCCATTGATCGCATATTAGGAAGAATTGCAGCTCCAAATATTGAGTCAGAGATTTCGCAGGCTTCTCAGACACCTTAGTTATTATCAAAAACCTTAATAGAGCCACCGTAACAAGCAACCCACGTTCTGGATGTTGGAGCATCAAAAGTTACACCAATGGGCTCGTTACAAACTTTGATTGTTTGTAAGATTTTCATATCACTAGCTCGTAGTTTTGAAACAGTGTCACTTTCAAAGTTAACAACAAATAAAGCGGTGCCATCACTGGAAATTGCTAAACTACGTGCAGCCTTACCAGTCTTTGCTAACTTTCCAGCTCGATTATTTACTAAATCCCAGGATGCAACTTTTCCGGACAAGTTCATAGTTACGTACAACATTGTATTATCGGGGGAAAGCACAATTGCTCGAGGGTTACTTCCTATTGGAATATACGTGACTGAAAAGTCTTCAAGATTTATAACATGAATGCGATTGCCGCCCATTTCAGCCACGTAAGCAGTTTTACCATCGCGACTAATAGCGATACCTCGGGGATATCGACCGATTTTGATCGTTTTGACAGTTTTTTGGCTAGCTACTGAGATAACTTTGAGATCGTATGAGCACCAGTTAGAGACTAAGACGTACTTATTATCCGGAGTAACTTCGACGACTTTTGGCACTGATCCAACTGGGTACACCGCGTCAATTGTGTAACTCTCTAACTCGATTCGGTATAGAAAACTGCTGTCAAAGTGCGATGCTGGCGAGCACGTATCGTGCCCCTCGTGGTTATAGCCCTTGCCGTACATAGCGTAGTTAGTGACATACAAATATTTACCGTCAGGAGAATATGCACCCTCGACAGGTGCGCCTTTAAAGATTGTTGAATATTTTGATAGACCAAAGTTTGAAAGTTTTACCGAATCTGAAACAGTCTTTATTAACTCAAAAGTATTAGCGTTATAGATTGTCACACTGTGGTTGTACATCATGTTGTGGGCACTTACTAAGCCGGTACCGGATGAGCGAACTGATTTAGGAGAAATCGTTCCCGTTATCGTTTTAACAAGCGACATCTTTGTATCGCTGGAAATAACATCACTCTGTGCCGGTGTAGAGAGGGCACAGAGTGATGTTATTAATGTAAATAGTAGAAAGTTACGGCGCATGCCCTAACTCTAATGCTTATGAATTAGTCGTCTTCGCCTTCACCTTCATGGTCGCCACTATTTTTATGCTCATTTCCTTCGTGTTCGCCACCTTTAGGGGGCTTGACTCCGATAGTTGGAGCTTTAATAGGAGTTGGCGCTTTAACACTGGTGGACTCTATAGGTGTTGGGACTTTAGCTGGCTCTTCAGTTTTGTTTGTCACCTTTGGTGCAGGTGCAGAAACTGGCTCTTCATTACTTGCGGGCGTAGAAACTGTTTCGACAGTTAAGGATGGATTTGGATTAGTGCGCTCCATGGATGCCGATCCTGCTGCTGGAGTTGATGTAGCAGGCACGACAACTGGATCTGCTGAAGGCTGTGTGGTTGTTGCCACTGGATCTGCTTGTGTAGCCGGCGCAGTGGCATTTTCAACTGCATTTGCCGGAGGCTCCTGTTGCGTTTGTGCAAAAACGGTACCTACTCCAATAATCGCAACAACGGCTGCCAACGCGAGCAGCGGAATCGTTTTAGCCACCTTACGAGGTGATGTGGCGTTATCGGCGTCGGCTATTTCAAACCATTCAGGCTTTTGATCTGGAGACATGTAGAGATCCTTTCGTTAGAGGAAAAGTAGCCCCTTTGGCTGTGAAGAATCTGTGAACATTGCAGGCAGTTGCTGAGTAATCTTATGCAGTGAAAACAACTACGCGTGGATATATAGATCTGATGAAGCTTCGGGTCGTAGAACTGCTCCTAGTTAGCACTTTACCGGCCATGGTTTTAGCTGCCAAAGGCCTGCCTTCTTTCACACTGGTTGCAATGACAATTCTTGCCGGAACATTATCGGCTGGGAGTGCCAATGCTTTTAACATGGTGATTGAAAGTGATATCGATAAGTTAATGGCACGTACTTCTAAGCGACCAATCGTGACCGGAGTCTTAAGTAAGCAACAGGCAACTATTTTTGCAACTTTAATTGGCGTACTATCGCTCATTCTTTTTTGGATCTTTACTACTCCACTTGCAACTTTACTTTCATTGATTGCGATTGCTTTCTATGTTGTTGTCTACACAATTGGATTGAAGCGTCGAACATCGCAGAATATTGTCTGGGGTGGCGCAGCAGGATGCATGCCTGTATTTATTGGTTGGGCAGCGGTAACTAACTCACTGTCGATTCCAGCACTTGCATTTTTTATGGTGATTTTCTTTTGGACCCCACCACACTTTTGGGCACTTGCTATTAAGTACAAAGACGATTATTCAGCCGCCGGAATACCAATGCTTCCAGTTGTTGCAACTAAAGCTCGTGTTCATCGCGAAATGTGGTTCCATACAATTTTAATGATCGCATCATCTGTGTGGTTAATTCTTTCAGCTTCATTGCCTATGTGGTCATTAGTTGTGACAGTGCTATTAGGCCTGGTATTTGCCCGCGAACTCATTGCCTTGAAAGAGGGCTCAGCTGATTATGGCAAGACCGCGGGGAAAATCTTCCAATGGTCGATAACGTATTTAAGTTTATTATCGGTTGTACTTGTAGCCGCTCAGCTCAGCGCTTGAGTTAAGTCTTTAATTAAATCACTCGAATGTTCTAAGCCAACTGATAAGCGAAGCACTGATGGCGTTATGCCCATTTGCGCTTGCACTTCAGGTGCTAAACGGCGATGAGTAGAAGAGGCCGGGTGAGTAATAAGTGATTTACTATCGCCTAAGTTATTAGAGATATCAACGACTTTTAGCTTATTCATAAAGGCAAATACCTGGCTTTGATCGCCCACAAACTCAATACCTACCGTGGTTCCACCACCGCTCATCTGTTTCATGGCAAGGGCGTAATCAGGGTGTGATTTCAGCCCGGGAAAGCGCACAGATTTAATCTCTGCACGCGACTCTAAGAACTCAGCGATTGCTTGCGCATTTTCTACCATGCGCTCAACGCGCATCTGCATTGTCTCTAAGGATTTAACTAGGACCCACGCATTGAATGGACTCAGTGAAGGACCGGTATGGCGAGTAAATGGCATGAGTTTTTCGTGGATATATGACGATGAGCCAAGAATCGCACCGGCTAAAACTCGTCCCTGACCATCGATATGTTTTGTTGCCGAGTACATAACAACATCGGCACCAAGTTGTAGAGGCTTTTGTAATACTGGAGATGCCATGACGTTATCAACGATTACGGTAGCACCGACTTTATGTGCAAGATCGCTGACCATCTGGATATCAACAATCTCCATGAGAGGATTACTGGGAGTTTCAATAAAGACCGCTTTAGTTGGTCTGCTTAACGCCTTAGCCCAGGCAGCTGGATCATTTCCCTTAACTAGTTCAAAGGTCACGCCCCATTTTGGTAAGAACTCTGTAATCACGACGTGGCATGATGAAAACATTGCAGCAGATGCAACGACGTGGTCGCCTTGTTCTACTAAACACGCTAACGATGAAAACATTGCTGACATTCCAGAGCCGGTTGCTACACAGAAATCTGCGCCTTCAATCGCCGCCAAACGTTGCTCAAACATTGCAATAGTTGGATTATGGAATCGACTATATAAAAAGTGTTCAGTCTCATCAGCAAAGGATGCGTTTGCTTCTTCGGCACTGGAATATGTAAAACCACTATTTAAATAGAGCGCCTCTGAAGTTTCACCAAAACCAGATCGGGCAAGGCCAGCGCGCACTGCATGTGTTTGTGGGTGCAGATCCCATTCAGGCTCTTCGCGCTCATTGCGGGGGCGGTATCCCCATGGTGTACTCACCGGCTAATTGTGGCAGAGTTACACCTATGTCTAACACTGCAATCTCGGTCACTGATTTAAGCAAGAAATATGGCGAACGTATGGCTGTTTCCCATGCAACTTTTGAAGTTCCACTTGGCACGATCTGCGGTTTTGTAGGTCCAAATGGCTCTGGCAAAACCACCACCATGCGCATGTTGCTAGGGCTAATAACGCCAACAGGTGGCACGGGTGAGATCTTGGGTGAATCAATCAAACACCCTGAAAAGTATTTGCCGCGGGTTGGCGCAATGATTGAAGGGCCAGCGTTTTATCCAGCACTTAGCGGTAAAGAGAATTTGAACTACCTAGCAAGCCTTGGTGGCTTTTCAACAGATCGAGTGCAGGGATTACTTGAGCAAGTAGGCCTTGGCGATCGAGGTAAATCAAAGTACAAGACGTATTCATTGGGAATGAAGCAGCGCTTAGGCATTGCCGCGGCCTTGCTTCCAAATCCAAAACTGCTGATGCTAGATGAGCCAACTAATGGTTTAGATCCTGAAGGCATTCAAGAAGTTCGTTCATTGCTGCGCTCACTAGCAAATGATGGAACCTCAGTCTTTGTTTCCTCGCACTTACTATCAGAGCTCGAATTAATAAGTGATTACTTAGTTATGTTGCGAAAAGGTGAAGTCGTATTCACTGGCAAAATGACGGATTTGATGCTCAGTCAGCAGCCGGTAATTATCGCTAAAGGCGCACACGATGCTGATCTTGCCGCACTACTAGCTATCGCAGAAGCTGCGGGACACCATGCAGCGATTCGTGATGGTGCAGTTCATGTTGAAGGCCCAGCTGACTGGGCAGTGGAGTTTAATCGCGCGGCATTTAATGCTGGAATCACTTTGTCGCAGTTGACTCCGCAACTACCAAATCTTGAAGAAACCTTCTTTGAAATGACGGGTGAAAAATAATGTGGAATGTAGCTTTTGCAGAGCTTCGTAAATTACGTCGCCCATCACTCTTTATTGGCACTATGGGCGCAGTAGTTTTCTTTAGTGCACTTTTTTCCTCCCTGCTTTTTCTTCTTATTGATTCCCCCGATGGAAACTCAGATCGCGGGCGAACGGTAAGCCGCGAAATCTTGGGGCTTGCAACAGGTGGAGTCCAAGGCTTTAGTAGCGTTGGTGGCTTCTTAGGAATAATTGCCCTCTGTGTTTTTGCTGCGCAAACTGCGCAGGAGTATACGTATGGCACCTTGCGAAATTTATTGGTACGTCAACCGGGGCGCTTACGTATTCTTGCTGGCAAATTTATCGCCATGAAGTTATTTGCACTTGTGATGATCATCTTGTCAGCCGTAATCAGTATTAGCGCCTCAGTAATTTTGGCTCCACGTGCCAAAGTTTCAACAGATCTGTGGTTTGGCGCCGATGGGCGACATGCCTTATTTACAAGCTTCATTAATATAATTATTTCAGTCATTGGCTTCGGAACTATCGGAATGGTCCTAGGACTACTACTTCGCTCACCAATAAGTGCAATCTCTTTTGGCGTTCTGTGGCTCTTGATTATTGAAAATCTGTTGATTGCCGTGAAGAATTCACTGCAAAATTGGATGCCCGGTGCGCAACTTTCTGCAATTGCATCTGGAGGTGTACCTCGAGGGATGACGACTGGAATCGAGTACTCACACGCACTATTAGTTGGTGGCATATATGTCGCCATCGGTGCAGTAGTTGCCTCGTTCTTATTTGTTCGTCGTGACGTATCTAATTAAGGACACCAGCCTCTATGACCAAGGTTTTCTAAGCTCACTCATTTATTCTTAAGCCCTTCCCCCGGAGGTCTTACTGTGAAAAAATATCGAGCGATTTCATTCGCTCTGATCGCCATTCTGACGCTGTCAACAGCGCCAGCTGTGGCAAAGACCCCAAAACCAACGTTGGCCCAGATTGAAGCTGCAAAGAAAGCTGAAGCCGCTAAGAAGAAGGCAGCGGATGCACAAGCAGCAAAGTTGGCGGCGGCTAACCAAAGTCTGCGCACACTAACTGCAAAGGCCAATGCCGCCACTGCGTTGTATGTAAAAGCTCAAAGGGAGCTGGCTATTGCAGAAGCTGCAGCGCGAGCTGCGGCGCAGTATGCCGCTGAAACTGCTGCGGCGGTAGAAGAGGCGCACAGAGTTATCGGCAAACTTGCCGCTAATGCATACATTCTTGGTGGCAATATGAGCGAGATTGAACCTTTGCTCAGTGCTAATGGTCCACAAGAGCTTATGGATCAACTCAGCACATTAAGTACGTTAGGTTCAAAGAACACAATCGCACTTGAAAGATTTAAAGCCGCAGAAGTTATTGCACGGGCAGCAAAGAAAGCTGCCGACGAAGCTAAAATTGCTCAACAAAAAGCGACCGATAAAGTTGCTGCAGCTAAGAAAGTTGCTGATGATGCTAAGGCCGAGCAAGCTAAAGAAGTAGCTAAGTTACAAAAGATTCAAGATCAGTTGATGAAAGAGTTGTTGAGCGCACGCAAATTTAGAACGACATTAGAACAACAACGCCAACTTGCACTCTTAGAAGAGGCACAAGCTAATCAAGCAACACAGACGGCTGGACAATCTAAGATTTGGCCAGATATTGGCTTCAAGGGTCGCTCAACGATTCGTACCTCCCAAGCGCAGCGATTAAAAGCTGTTGAGTATGCAAAGAAACAAGTCCTTGCCAGAAAACCTTATGTATGGGGAACGCAGGGTCCTAATACTTTTGACTGCTCCGGACTTGTTTATGCAGCGTATAAGTTTGCTGGATTGGATTGGCCGAATTGGGATCGTCTGAACTCAGCGCTGTATTCGGGCTATACCAAGCATGTTTCGCTCAATGCCCTTGAACCTGGAGACTTGTTGTTTTATTCATATAAGGGAACAATCTCAACGATTCACCACATCACTATTTATGCGGGTAACGGCATGATGTGGGAGGCGAATTCAAAGAATGCAGGCCTGTTGTATTCAAGTATTTATAGCGTCAAGGGTCTTATGCCATTTGGTGGTCGGGTCTAGTCTTATCGCATGACATCAAGCCTGCCAGCTATTAGAAGCGCGGTTCGCCCATGGCTAGAAAAATTCGAAGCTGGCGATCGTGTCCTTGTTGCAGTTTCTGGAGGCGCAGATTCATTAGCGCTGGCATACGCGTTATCAGTTGAAGCAAAGAAATTAGCAATTAAGGTTGAAGCAGTTACTGTTGATCATCAACTGCAGAGTATCTCTGCCGATCAAGCAACTAAAGTTGTTCAGCAAATGCTTTCGTTAGATATTACAACCACTATTGAAAAGGTTGTTGTAAATATCACTGAAGGCTTAGAGGCATCTGCGCGCGCTGCACGTTATGAAGCATTGCTTAAAGCCCAAGTAAGAACTGGCGCAGTTGCTGTTTTCTTAGGTCACACACACAATGATCAGGCCGAAGGAGTTTTACTCGGCCTTGCTCGAGGATCGGGAACACGCTCTTTATCTGCAATGGCACCACACAATGGAATTTATATCCGTCCACTTCTTGCAATTACAAGAAGTGAGACTGAAAGCGTGTGCGCTGAAGTTGGATTAACTCCATGGAGTGATCCGCACAATCAGGACACAACTTATGCGCGCGTACGCGTTCGCATGCAAGCGTTGCCAGCGCTAGAAGCTGCAATCGGACCTGGAATTTCGCACGCATTAGTTCGAAGCGCTGAACTCCTGCGCCAGGATGCAGATGCACTTGATGAATGGGCAGAGCGCGAGGCTGCGCTTCTGGATTTATCTGATCTAGAGTGCAACCACTTGGCCCAGCTGCCCAAAGCCATCAGGAGCCGAATTATTCGAATGGCGATCTATGCCGCAGGGGCTCCCAGCGGATCGGTCTCAGCCGAGCATGTAAGCGCAGTTGAGGCGCTTATTACCGCGTGGAATGGGCAGGCAGAGGCACATGTGCCGGGTGGTGTGAAGGTTGGGCGTTTTTCGGGCAGACTTTCGCTCTTACATCACTAGCAGGGGAGCCGGCGTGGATTTAGCAGGAATAGAGAAGGACATCGAACGAGTCATCGTCACCGAGGATCAGCTGCAAGCCAAAATAATTGAGTTAGCTGCTCGCGTTGATAAAGATTACGAAGGTAAAGATCTTCTCTTAATTGGCGTGCTCAAAGGTGCAGTTATGGCGATGGCAGATCTTTCGCGCGCCCTGCAACGCCATGTTGAAATGGATTGGATGGCAGTTTCGTCATATGGCTCCGGAACCAAATCAAGTGGCGTCGTTCGTATCCTAAAAGATTTAGATAGGGATATTACTGGGAGAAATGTTTTAATCGTTGAAGACATTGTTGATTCAGGGTTAACGCTTTCTTGGTTAAAAGCTAACCTAGAATCTCGCGGAGTTGGAAGTGTTGAGATTCTCTCAATCTTGCGCAAGCCCGATGCTGCAAAAGTAGAAGTTGCCGTTAAATATATAGGCTTTGAAATTCCACCAGATTTCGTCGTTGGTTATGGTCTGGACTTTGATGAGAAATATCGCAACCTT
>CAIXPV010000050.1 GCA_903921405.1 uncultured Actinomycetes bacterium | reverse complement strand
CGAACATTGGCGCGAAGCTCTAAAACTGCCAATGTCATCGATGTTCGTGCAGAGTCAAGACCCGATACGACTCGACGGGCATTTCCGAAATCATTTTCTCGCCCTTGGCTAACCAACGCTTGGATTTCGGCCAACAATGGTCGGCGGCCTTCAAGTGTCACAGTTACGCATGTACCAGGAACTGGTTCAGCGTGACGAGATGTGAATAATCCAGTTGGATCTAACACCGATTCAATTCCAACATCACTTAAATCAAAGCAACCAACTTCATCGGATGCTCCAAAACGATTTTTAATTGCACGGATTAAACGCAGTCGTGAATGGCGTTCACCTTCAAACTGTAGAACTACATCAACTATATGTTCCAACAATCTGGGGCCAGCGATAGATCCATCTTTTGTAACATGACCCACCAATAACAGTGTGATATCTCGATCTTTACATATTCGAATCAGAGCACCGGCAACTTCGCGAACTTGCGTCACTCCACCTGGTGAACCATCTGCAGTTGAACTGCCAATTGTTTGAATTGAATCGATAATTACTAAGGCAGGTTTCACTTCATCGATATGGGCAATCACTGCACCAAGATCGGTTTCGGAAGCTAAGAACAGCGCAGGATCGATTGCCTTAATGCGTTCAGCGCGCAAACGAACTTGTGATGCTGACTCTTCACCACTTATGTACAGCGCAGATATTCCCTGTGCCGCACTCTGGGCAGCGACCGATAAAAGAAGTGTGGACTTTCCGACCCCAGGTTCACCAGCTAATAAAATCGCAGCCCCTGGAACTAATCCGCCACCTAGTACGCGATCGAGTTCGGATACTCCAGTTGGACGGGCATGAGCTGCAGATAGATCGACATCACCAATAGGTGTGGCTTTATGTGTAACGCGTCCAGCAACCAACGAGAGTTTCTTAGGTGCAGCTATCTCTTCTACGCAGCCCCATGCCTGGCATTCACCACAGCGACCGACCCATTTTTGCGACGTCCAACCACACTCAGTGCAGCGGAATGGATCCTTTTCAACCTTGGCCATGGATAGAGCCTAGAACTTAGGACTGACTATTTGTCGCAGCCAGTGTTGCTGGATGTTGGATAACAAAGAGGGGCAGTGATCGAGCCTGCGCATCTCGGATTCCCGCCATACGGTGATCGCACACGCTGGCTAATTGCGCGTATGGAGCCTCGCCCATGAGTTTTTGAAGCTCATACTTATTTGAAATATAGACAGGCTCTTTTCCAATATGAGCATCGGTATTGCTAGTGCAGTACCAATCAAAATCATCGCCACCATCGCCCCATGCAAGGCGTTCATATTCGCCAATAACAGTGACGGAATATTCGCGCTCGCCAACTTCGCGAGTTTCAAAACTACGGCGCAACGGCAACTGCCAGCAAACATCTGGCTTTGTATCTACAAAGTGCTTGTTCTCTTTAATAGCAAGGTGATGTAACACGCAACCAAAAGTTCCAGTGAAACCTTCGGCCTCGTAACCTTTACGATTTAAGAAGATGCAACCATCTTCAACGCGACGAGTTTTGCGCTCGCCATCTTCATCTTTCTCTGAAATACGAAGTTTGGCGCCTGGCTTCTTAGGACGTGCATCTGAATAGAACTGCCACATATCGGGTGTTAAATAGGCCGCGGCTTTATCAGTGCGCTCTTCATCCTCTTCATCGGTGTACATGGCGCCTTCAGTACAGCAGCCTGCATCCGGTTGACTCTTAAAAACACCTTGGCAGCCATCGCCATAAATACAGGTCCAGTAGGACGTTAACCATGTGAGGTCACACTTAAAAATTTCTTCTGGATTGCTGGGGTCGGTGAACTCAACCCAATCTCGCGCAAAACCTGGCTTTAGTTCCGACATAGTCGCAGAGCCTACACGCTTAGAAGGTACGCTTGCACAATGAGTCTGCAGATACGCGTTGGAGTAATTGGCGCCGGCGTAATGGGCGAGGCCTTAATTTCAGCGCTTATTTCAAGTGGTCTTAGTGCACAACTGATAACAATCTCTGAGAAACGAATCGATCGACGTGATGAGTTGATTTCTATATATGGAATCAAAGCCAGCGATCTTGCCGACAATGTTGCTTCGGCCCAAGCGATTTTGCTTGTCGTTAAACCTCAAGATATGGCCGGAGCCTTAGAAGAGATTCGAGCCACAATCAATCCAGAGGCCGTGGTTATTAGCTTTGCTGCCGGTAAACGAATTGATTTCATTTCAGCGCATCTTTTAACTAATAACCCCGTCATTCGCGTAATGCCAAATACAGCCACCATTGTGGGCGCGGGCATGGCGGCAATATCACTTGGCGCAGGTGTCAGCGTTGAACACAAGGATTTTGTCACGGGTTTTCTGGCAGCAACTGGCACAGTTATTGAAGTACCTGAAGATTTACAGGATGCAGTCACTGCGACAAGTGGATCTGGCCCTGCATATTTCTTTAGGTTTGTGGAGGCCATGGTCGCTGGCGCTCAAGAGCTTGGACTATCTGCAGAAGATGCAACGACTCTAACAAACCAGACAATTATTGGTGCAGCCAAACTTCTTGAAACTTCAGGAAAATCTGCAACAACTCTGCGCGAAAATGTAACAAGCCCCAATGGCACAACTGCGGCAGCGCTGGCTTCTTTTGAATCTAGTGATCTAACTGCAATTGTTGCCAAAGCTATGAAAGCTGCGCGCGATCGCTCGCAGGAATTAGCGTGAAACGCTTAGTCTCACTTGTTTGTATAGCCTGTCTACTCTTTGTTTCAAATAGTTCAGCTGCACCCGCGCTTATTGCCCTCAAAGATTTAAAATTAGTAGCAACAATTGGAAGCCCTGATGAAGTCAGCGGAGTCGTTACAACTGGCAGCTCTATTGTTATTTACGGTACAAAACTTGAGAAATCCTACGCTCAGGCAATAAATATATCGGGTGAAGAGTTATGGACAATTGATCTAGACCCAGCTTCGCAATCTCTCGCAAGCGCCGCAACAACAGATGCATCGGGCAATGTGTGGATTGGAGGATCGATTTCGCAGAACACACTGACCCCAACCCCAGCGCCTTCATCGTCTGCTCTAAATCCCGACAACGCAACTTCACTGCCACAAGACGTTGATTTAACCTTGAAATCGGTAGTTCTTTGGAGAATCGATCACAGTACACATGCAGTAAGTAGCTTCACATTGCCGCAGACTGCTCCAGTCTTGATTACTTCACTTGCTGCAGATAAGAATGGAGTAACACTGGTAGGAATTACCTCAACTAATGTGGGTTTCGTTGTAAGCGCTAACCTACTTGGTGAATTTGGTAAGCCAACGTTGATAGGCAAATCCTCTACTACATTAGATGCTGTTGTAAGGCATAACGATGGTTCTCTGACGGTAGTCGGTGCAAGCTCAGAGACGCTCAACGGTAAGAAGCTAGTGGGCATCACCGATGGAGTAATCATTAAGATTTCAAAGACAGGTGGACTTCTATCAGTAGTACGAAGTTCGGCAACAAAGGCTGTTAGAAATTGGAATAGTGCGAGTTCTTCACTTTTATTAGGTGGCCAGGTTATTACTGGGAGCAAAACAGAGTCAGCCATTACAAAATTTTCAAGCACCTATGTTCCAACATGGACCTATCGATTTATGTCAACGGGAACAGCATTTACTAGTGGGACAACATCTGCATTCTTTGCATCTACCGCAAAAATTCCACAGATTGCCACGTGGACGCCAAAATCTGCTCGTCCCATACTGCTTACTTTTGATAGCAAAGGAAGAATTATCGGTGCAAATAGCGCGCCAACCAATCAGCGAGAAGTCCTAGGTCTAGTCACTTCCAAAATACTTGGCGTACTATGCATTAGCGCTAGCAAAGAAGCTATCTCTATTTACACCCCTACCTAGGGCTTAAGCAACGATAATTTTCCACCCACGCTAGTTAGTAAATATTTGATTTTCTTCACAACTACCCAAGCGTTCTGCGTTGTATCAGATCCTTGCGCACTTGTGACCAGATGAATTGCATTTTGCCCCAGAGCCAACTTCGTAGTGTCTAGCGAACACAGCCGATCTTGGCAGCCAAAAATGATTGTTTTACCATCAAGGAGCATATGTTCTCCAGGCGTTCCAAAGCTTTCAGTTGTCATTGAGTTAACTTGTGCTGGATTACTCAGCAACGCCCAGTGAATTTGATCTGGTTTAGGCGAAGATACTAACGATGAAGCTAACCATGCAGCCATAACGTCATTGCCAATTCTTACAAGGCTCACATCAAAACCAAATACATTCGCGTTATCGGTAGGCACATCTAAAGTTTGGTATGTCCAACCGGTTGCATCAGTGCCTGCGCGTGATGCAACTCGCACTTCCCCGGTGGATGTCTCTTGCTTTTGATTTACCTCAACTACAGAGTCATAAATAACAACGGTCTGGGAGCCATCAAAAACTGCTGAAAGATGAAAACCGACATCTCCTGTTGAGCGGCCATCAGTTGCTCGGTCACCATCGATTAACTCATATTTCCATGCGGCAGTCTTAATTTTTACCGCACCTAATAAAACGCCCTGGCTCTCATCGCGATAAAAAACTTGCACAGTATTCGGTGTAGCAACACAGGCATTGGAGGCGCTAACATCGCTAGATGAGCGAACGCGAACTGTATCTGTGTAGTCATTGAGCGCGTCGCCATTGCCATCGACAACCTCAAAAGCAAAACTCTTTCCATTGAAAGCAACATAACGAAGGTCTTTGGCAGTTCCATCAGTATAGAAAATATGTAGGGTTTGCTTCACTCCAGTGCCATTAACGCACATAGAGATTGGACCGCTAATTGAGTTCTTAGTGCGCCCGCTTGATCCACCAGCGCCATCAACCGTTATTTTCTTCCAGATCTTTCCATCAAATGTTGCAAGTTTAAGATCACCGCTGGCTGAGTCCGTATAGGCAACAGCTGGCAGTCCATTAAAAGTCGTACTTGCTAAGTTCTTGCCATTAGCAGTTGCATCTAGGACTGTACTTTTCCAAGCTGCCTGGGGAATCATCGGCGCCGTTATTGCTGCAGGAGAATCACCCAGTGCGTTGCGCGCAATGATGCTAAAGGTATAGCTAGTTGAATTCTTTAACCCGGTCATAACAACTGGACTTGTGAGCGATTTCTTTTCAACTCCAGTCTTAAGGTTCTTAACTACATATTCAGTTAACTGTGCCGTTCGCAAATTAGCTGGAGCATCAAAGACAACCAGGGCACTGGAATCAGCCGTATACGCCTTTGGATTTCTAGGTGCATCAGGAAGACCTGTTGCCATACCGGCAGGTGGTTTGTTGCGCATATCTTCCATCATCGCCAATAGCAGTGGCCCCGGTTCATGGAAAATCTCACCGGGGTCAAGACTTGGAGTCATGACAGAGTCGAGTCCAGTCTTAGAAAAAGTTGCTTCATCTAAGTGACTAGTTGACGAGCCAGCTTGATATCGAGATGGTGTGTATAGCTTTGGCTTTTCGCCATTGTTAGCTTTGATGCCGAGCGGACCAGACCAGACCAATGAAGATGTAAGAATTGATGCTAATTCAGTAGATGGCGTAGGAACATCTGCAAGACGACGCCCATCGACGGTCTGTGCATATGCATCAAATGGTGTCGGTTGTTCCAAACTTCCTACTGCAACATATCTACCAGTTGCATCACGAGTTAATCCATAGCCATCATTTGATGCAAAACCTAAGCCATGTGCAATCTCATGTAAGAAAACCGACTCTAAATCATATTCGGTGCTACTAGGTGCACCATCGCCTCTGCTGTTCCACTGGGCACTGGAGTTAACTTGAATAATTATTTCAGGCTTAGTTTTATCTAAGTCTTTTCCGGCTAGTGCATTTGCTAGCGCCGATGAGTACCACAATGAAGGATCTGGAGCACCACTAAAACCTTGAAAGAAATTAACATTGCTGGCGCTTCCTAGAATTCCAAATGAACTCGAACGCCCCCAGGATGCATCGACGCTAATTGGCACAGGGGATGGAAAGTTAGCGGCCCAGATATCTATCGCAGCTTGAACTTCAATGCGCGCCCAATCGGGAAAGTTGCTGTACTTCACATTGAACTTAGACAGTACTTGAAGATTAGTTTGCTTCGTACGTGTTTGCGGTGTCGCATCTGTGGCCGGACCTGCGTAGACGCTCTCCCATTGTGTATCCGGAGCAACTCTAAAATGGGCTTGGGCCGGCGGGGCAACAAGGAAGGAGCCAAGGACAACTGCCGATACGGCAACGACCTGAAGCCTTCTCAACTGGGTGATCCGCACAAGCGCACGTTATCAGGGTGAGATGATGCACCTATGGCATCTGGAGGTGAAATGGATTTCTCTAAGCAAACTAACAGGGTTGACTCCCCATTAATCACGGTCTTTACCAGACATGGATGTCATCTTTGTGAAGTTGCCGTAGAGGTCTTGGAGTCGATGCAGCCCGAGCTGGAATTTACTATTGAAAAGATTTATATCGAAGGAGATCCGGAGCTAGAAAAACTCTATGGTGAACAGATTCCGGTTATACATATAAATGGAGAGCATCACGATTTTTGGAGAGTTGATCCAGAGCGCTTTAAATCTTCCCTTGAAAAACATCGTCAGCGTCAATAATTTTGTACGAGTAACCCTGCTCAGCTAAGAAGCGTTGACGGTTTTGTGCAAAGTCCTGGTCAATAGTGTCGCGAGAAATTACTGAATAAAACTTGGCGCTTCGGCCATCGGACTTTGGTCGAAGGATTCGCCCTAATCTCTGGGCCTCTTCTTGTCGGCTACCGAATGCTCCCGATACTTGAATAGCAATCGTCGCATCAGGTAAATCAATCGAAAAGTTAGCTACTTTTGAAACAACAAGGCAGGTAATCTCACCAGATCTAAATTTATTAAAGAGTATTTCGCGTTCTTTAATTGGCGTGTCACCTTTAATCAGTGGAACTCCCAAGACCTCAGAGAGCTCATCGAGTTGATCAATGTACTGTCCGATCACCAAGATTTGTTCGCCTTTATGCTTTTCAACTAGAGCTTCAACAACATCGCGTTTTGTTCGTGTTGTTGCACAAGTGCGATATCGATTTTCAGGCTCTGCAGTTGCATACATTAAACGTTCATTCTCAGTTAAGTTAACGCGAACTTCAATACATTCAGCTGGCGCAATATAGCCTTGAGATTCAATCTCTTTCCATGGCACGTCATAACGTTTTGGCCCAATGAGTGAAAAGACTTCACCTTCCATGCCATCTTCACGCACCAACGTGGCAGTTAAACCTAACCGTCTGCGGGATTGAATATCGGCAGTAAAACGAAAGATAGGTGCAGGTAATAAGTGCACTTCATCGTAGATAATCAGTCCCCAGTCGTATGAATCAAAGAGATCTAAGTGGGCATATACGCCGTTTTTCTTCTTCGTCATCACTTGATATGTGGCAATAGTTACTGGGCGGATCTCTTTCTTGGCTCCGGAGTATTCACCAATCTCATCTTCATTGAGCGTGGTGCGCTTTAATAACTCTTCTCGCCATTGGCGGGCAGCGATTGTATTTGTAACCAAAATTAGAGTTGTCGCCTTTGCGTGAGCCATCGCCGCTGCACCGACAATAGTTTTTCCAGCACCGCAGGGAAGAACTACAACACCTGAGCCTCCATGCCAGAATCCTTCGGCCGCCAGCTCTTGATAGGGACGAATCTTCCAATCACTTTGAACTAAATCAATTGCATGGGCCTGACCATCGACATAGCCCGCAAAATCCTCTGCCGGCCACCCTAAGCGAAGCAGTGACTGCTTAATCTGACCTCGCTGGCTGGGTAAAACTGCGATTGTTTGGGCATCAATTCTGGCACCAAGTAATGGTTGAATCTTTCGCGCACGAATGACTTCCTCAAGCACAGCGGTATCCGTGGTTACAAGAATTAATCCATGAACAGGATCTGCTTCTAGTCGCAGACGTCCGTAACGTGACATGGTTTCGGCGACATCGATCAAAATAGAATGCGGAACGGCATACCGTGAATACTTTATAAGTGTGTCGATCACTTGCTCTGCATCGTGGCCAGCTGCACGTGCATTCCATAGACCTAGCGGCGTTAACCGATACGTATGAATATGTTCGGGGGAGCGCTCTAATTCGGCGAAGGGAGCAATTGCGCGACGGCACTCAGTAGATAATGGATGATCAATATCTAAAAGCAGCGTCTTATCGCTTTGGACGATTAACGGTCCATCAGTCATTAAGTAAGTCCTTAATCAATCCATGCAATAGTGCACTTTGAGACTCAAGAGTCGTTATATCTACCCATTCATGCGCAGCATGGGCACCATCACCAACTGCACCTAAACCATCCAAGACCTGCGCGCCAGCAGCTGCGGCGAAGTTACCATCACTGGCACCTCCAACAGATGCGTGTTCAAGTGGCGGCATTCCTAAGGATGCAGCAACTTTAGCTGCGCGCTCATACAAAGCCATTGTCGATGGAGTCTCTAGCGGCGGACGATTAAATCCACCTGTGATTTCATATTGAGTTGCAGGATTAATTGCCTGAATATTTCGAATTGCTGCATCTACGCGTTCGATTTCAACCATTGAGAAAGATCTCACATCGATATCTAAAGTTGCTAAATCAGGGACAGTATTAGTTGTATTGCCAGCCCGCAGCATTGTTGGAACTACTGTCGTACCGAGTGCTTTATTTTCAAGAGCGGCAACGGCAAGAATCGCATGACCCATCTCAACAGTTGCATTTTCACCTTTTTCAGGTTCAAGTCCGGCATGTGATGCCTTTCCATGAATGCGTATTTGATACATGGCAGTACCTTTGCGACCAGTTTTAACTTTGCCATTAAGGGAAGCCTCAATTACTAAGACGGCTTTGGCCTTACGTGAAATCTCTTTGATGAACTCTTTACTTGTTGCACTTCCGGTCTCTTCATCAGTTGTTGCAACTAACGCCGCAGCACCAACGATGCCCTTCATTGCAAAGAGCGCTTGAATAAAGCCGGCTTTCATATCGAAGACTCCTGGACCGCGCGCAGCATTGCCTTCTACGCTCCATACGGGCTCAAATGATCCTTTGGGCCACACGGTATCTAAGTGCGCAAGCACGATTACTTCTGAATCGTGCGGTCCCCACCAAAAAACTGGACGACCACCAACCTCTTGAATTGTTGCAGGTGACCCTAAAATTTCTTTGGCTAAATCAGATGCCAGTGCAATAACGTGGCGACAAGCTTCTAGATCTTCAGTTGGGGACTCCAACCGCACGAGTTTTTCTAGCGCTGACAACATGAGATAAGTCTATAACGCAGCTACGCCGGTGATGCGCGGAATTCGGAAGGACTGCACTTCACCAGTCGCGTGATCTCGGGCAATCAAGGCTCCGGCACTGACTCGAATGGGATCAATAATCCTATGAGTCACTGCGCCGTTGTTATCGGCATAACCAATCGAGAGCGATTTCTCTTCCTGGATATATTTATTTACAAGATCCATTGTTTCATTTGCGGTGCTGCGAGGAAGTGCCCCGAGTGCCTCGTTTGCAACTTGTCGCAAACGCGCTTGTTTGTGACTAGATTTTTCACCAGTTTGTATCACGCGAATAGCGGCATTGAGCATGTCGAGTGTCGGTACTTCAATCTCTCCCACAATTCGAGGAGGGCGTGGCTTTGTTAACGCACGAATAGAGCGAGCCCCAGTCAAAATTAAACCATTTGCAGACTCTGCAGCCGGCAAGTACCCGGCTTCTCTAAGAAAGCGCATGACATCGGCGGCATCATGATTACAAATGATCACTTCAGGTGCAATGCGACGAAATGCGAGCACTTCTAACTTCTTATCATTCATAATCTGTGCGATTAACGCGGTATCTTCACATCGGATAAACGATGCGGTATTTCCAACTCTTAATTTTCCATGTTTCTTAGAAACATCTGCGATCAGATACTCCAGAGGTTGTGGCATCGGAGTCTTAGATGTCTTAATTAAGAAGGCCTTAATCTCATCGCCAGTCTTTCCATGATCTAAAGCTCTACGAATTGTGGATTCGCTAAATCGATAAACAGTTGCGCCCCCACGACTTTCAATGTCAGCCATGATGGCTAATTGTTGGGAAACCTCATGCTCAAGTGGGCCGGGAGCAATTGCCGTGTTATCACTTTGAATAAGTATGTGGTCAACAGTCTTTGGAAGATCTTCATTGATAATTTCACAATCCCCGCCCTCAAGGAAGGCAATGCCGTACTTAGAGATAGCGCCTTGACCTGTTATTCCAAGCCATTCAGCCTCACGCAATGTCCATGATGCCAACTCTTCCTGCATCGATGAATTTCTTCGTACTGGCGCACGCCATGCCAACAGTGAGTTAAAAGCTGTTAGATCGGGGGCAATTGATGTGTTCTCTTTAAGAATTAACAAAGTCAATGCACGCACGCGTGCGGCATTAACGCGATCAAGTTCAGGGCCAAGAGCTGCAACATTCTTAGCGTCAGCTCGTCCCACAAGGCCACTTGCTCGTGAGGTAATTAACCAGGCAGATGCCAATGCTTGCCATCGATCTGACGGAGTTTGCATTAACCAGATGTCGAATTTATTGCTCGGCATAATTCGATCATCTGCATCGATACTAATGAGCGAAGTTAAATACGCTAGCTCGGTTATAAATGCCGTACATGATTCATCGACACCGAGGTGGTTTGAAATTATCTTTAAATCGCGCACACCTAATCCGCCGGCACGTAATGCATCTGCTGGTTCTTCGGCCCAGAAATTTAGTAGCTCTTCAACCCAACGCACAACAGTTGAGATATTGGCAATGGATGCCAGATTTACTTGGCGTTCATCTCGCTTTGTACCAGTTAACTGTGGTGGGTTAACTAAGTTCTCTTTATGAATTTTTCCACCGCGCAGATAGATCGCAACTTCGCGGGGAAGAACAACAGTTCGTTGATCAAGAGGAACTAGGAATTTTCGATCAAGTAACCAAGCAACTCCTGGCCCGGGATTCTTAATATCCCCAACACTTCCGCGAGGTGGGCCCCACACCAAACGCTCTAAAGCTCGGCGCGCATCGGCGGGGGCATCATCGAGTTCGCTCAGTTTTAATTTGGCCATAGACGCTGGCCCCAATCCCGCAGGTTCATTTCCAAGTACATCTCGCAGTTGAGAAGGAAGACGCATTCCATCATCAGATGGATAAATCAAACCTATTGAAATCAAATGGGCTAGCGCAGTTGAACTAGCTTTATCTGTTAAAGCGACTACCGATTTAGGCGTGAAAGGTTCAGTTAAAGCTGCTGCAGCTTCTAAAACTTGGAACTGCCAGTGATTGAGTGAATCAATTGCGCGGGCCAAACTAGGTGGTGAACATGCACGCACTGCAAGTGATGCAATATCTGGGGGAACTGGTGTTACAAGATCGGGCCGCGCACTGAAGAGCGCCAAAAATGCAGCATCATCGACACTACGTAAGTAGTCGGAGAATGAGCGCATTTCCATAACTTGCTAACATTACTGGGCTTTACTACTTATTGTGTAATCAGCGACGCTTTCTCCGTGGGGTTAGCCAGGTTGCCAGCGCTGCCACCCGCACAACAACTGGCGAAATAGCTCTACCGATAAATCTGGCCCTACGGAAATCGTGAATTGGCCACCCTTCGGCCATTGCGCGCAATCCCAAAATAGCATCGGGGTTTATTGCCGAGGGATGCCCCACACATTGCAAGAGTGGAAGATCATTATTGCTATCAGAGTATGCATAACAATCCTCAAGATTTAAACCAACGCGTTGTGCCAGCTCCTTTACTGCGGTAACTTTTTCTTTTCCATGCAAAAGCGCCCCAACCAATTCACCTGTGTAGGCGCCATCTTTAATCTGGGCCTTACTTCCCAATGCACCAGTAAAACCTAATCGCTTAGCGATGAGAACAGCCATATCTTCGGGGGCTGCAGTCACTAACCACACTTCTTCGCCGCTGGCTAAGTGTTTTTGCGCAATATCAATTGTTCCTTGCCAGATGGCTGGTGAAACAAATTCATCGTAAATCTCCTGGGCAATTGCCTCAATGTCTTTGACACTGTGGCCACCAATAAAATTAGTCGCCGACTCTTGAAAGCGAGCGATCTCTTCCTTATTTTCTTTTCCAGTTAAACGAAAGCGCAGATTGGCAAGCACGAATCGGGAGATGTCCTTCTTCGTGAAGTATCCACGCTGATACATGCCACGCCCCAGAAAATAGATGGTGGAGCCACGGATTAGCGTGTTATCTACATCGAAAAAGGCTGCTCGTTTCGCCGTGAGTGCCATGTCACTACCTTAACGAACTTGGTCCAATTGGGACGCTTTATGCTTATCCAATGAGTTCAACTGTCCATGTGATTCGTCACGGTGAAGTAGAAAACCCTCAGAAGATTCTCTATGGGCGCCAACCTGGGTGGCGTCTTTCTGATCGTGGTCAAGAAATGGCTCGCACACTTGGAGATTGGTCTAAGTCGATAGACCTTGGCGCACTATTTGTTTCACCACTGCAACGTGCACAAGAGACTGCTGCGCCAATTGCTGCCGCACATTCAGTTCCAATAACAACCGATGAACGTTTAATCGAGGCGGCAAATGTATTTGAAGGAAAACCATTTGGGGTCGGCGATGGAGTTTTGCGACACCCAGCTGCATGGAGACATCTGTGGAATCCTTGGCGTCCATCATGGGGTGAGCCATATGACGAGCAGATAAATCGAATGCTTGCTGCAGTTTTTGCGGCACGTGAGGCGGCAAAAGGTAAAGATGCAATATGCGTTTCACATCAGCTTCCAATTTGGATTTTACGCAGTGCAATCGAAAGTCGCCGACTGATTCATGATCCACGCAAGCGAGAGTGCTCACTAGCATCGGTAACAAGTGTTCACTTTGATGACGATGGTCTGATTTCAGGATTGACATATTCTGAACCAGCACGGCACCTGCTTCCAGGAAAATAATGAAAAATCGATATAAAGTTCTTATCATTTTTATTTGTGCACTGGTATTAGTCGGATTCAGCCGCGGAACCAGTAAGACTTCGCAAGAGAGTTTTGTTTCCGGAGATGGATCAGTTGCCTACATTGACGTAGCAAATCGGATTGAGGCACCCGCACTTGCTGGCATGACTCTGTCGGGCACAAATTATTCCTACGGCTTTGGTCGAGTTACCGTCGTTAATGTTTGGGCATCATGGTGTGCTCCTTGTAGGGCAGAGATTCCTACTTTGATAGCACTTTCTAAGAAATACAGCGAAACTACTTTCATTGGAATTCTTACCCGGGATAATCCTCCAACGGCCGAAGCATTTGCTCGTCGGTTTAAGATCCCGTACCCAACGCTTATAGATGATTCGATATTGATTGGCTTCAAAGGTTCGTTGCCGGCGAATGCAATTCCATCGACCGTGGTTATTGATAGAAATGGCATGGTTGCAGCGCGAATATCAGGGCAAGTCACGGTCGCCTCGCTTTCTTCATTGATTGAAAAAGTGAGCGCAGAGTGAAGGATTTCTTTGTAGAACAGATCCTCGATGGATTCCTTATTACGGCATTTCCAGTCGCTTTTATTGCGGGCTTTATCTCATTTCTCTCCCCATGCGTACTTCCACTTGTTCCGGGGTATTTATCTTTTGCTGCAGGGTTTTCTAGTAACCGCGGAAAAGTGTTTCTAGGTTCTCTGCTTTTTGTACTTGGCTTTAGCACTGTATTTGTTTCGTATGGCGCCGTATTTGGTGGATTAGGAAATCAATTAGCTGCCCATGAAGACGCAATATCTCGGGTACTGGGCGTAGTCACAATTTTGCTTGGCTTTGTATTTTTAGGAAAGTTTTCATTAATGCCAACAATTCGTCCTCGGATGAAAACTACAGGTGGTCTAATCGGTGCCCCAATTCTTGGATTTTTGTTTGGAGTTGGTTGGACGCCTTGCATAGGTCCTGCACTTGCAGCGGTTCAGACGTTAGCTTTTCAAGAGTCAAGTGCAGTTCGAGGTGCTGTGTTATCACTTGGTTACTGCTTAGGTTTAGGCCTTCCATTTATAGCATCAGGAGTATTCCTTGATCGTTCTGAAAAACTCCGTAAAGTACTTGTGCGCCGAGGGGATCTAATTTCTAAAATCGGTGGACTATTTTTAATTGCCATTGGACTACTGCAAGTCACTGGTATGTGGGGTCAGATTATGAACTCACTGCGAGCACTTATTTCAGATTTTATTCCGGTGGTTTAAGTGAGCCAAGAGACCCAAATGCCAGAGCTTGGCAGTATCGGTTTACTTCGATTTGCATGGAGGCAGTTGACCAGTATGCGAACTGCCTTAATTTTATTGATGCTATTAGGTGTTGCAGCGATTCCAGGATCACTAATTCCTCAACGAACACAAAATCCGATGG
>CAIXPV010000049.1 GCA_903921405.1 uncultured Actinomycetes bacterium | reverse complement strand
TGGTATTCGTAGCCGGTAACCTACTCCACGCACTGTATGAATTAGTGGTGGGTCATAACAATCAATTTTCTTACGAAGATATGAAACATATGTTTCAACGATTCCAGCATCACCGCGGAAGTCGTACTGCCACACGTGATCTAAAATCTGTGATTTTGACACAACACGATCGGCGTTAATAATCAAGTAACGAATAAGAGCAAACTCGGTTGGAGAAAGCTCTAAAAGGTTGCCGGCACGACGAACTTCATGAGTTGCTTCATCGAGTTCAAGATCGGCAAAGCGCATCTTCTCATCATCTATTTCAATCTCTGTAACTCCTGTGCGACGCAGTAATGCTCGCAAGCGTGCGACTAGCTCTTCGAGAGAAAATGGCTTAGTCATGTAATCATCGCCACCCAGAGTTAAACCTTTTACTTTATCCTCCATGCCATCTTTGGCAGTTAAGAAAAGTACGCCAGTTGAGACACCTTCGTTGCGAATCGCTTTACAAACTTCAAAACCATCAAGATCAGGCAACATCACATCAAGAACCATCGCATGAGGGCGAAACTCTTCAGCCATCGCGAGTGCTTGTGCACCATTTGCTGCAGTGCGAACATCGAATCCAACAAAGCGAAGGCTGGTAGAGATCAGTTCACTGATACTGGATTCATCGTCAACGACGAGAATTCTCTGCATAGTCTTTTCTGCGGTTGTAGTCATGGCTACACAATGCTCCCATGGACTGGGAGTTCCCTGAGAAAAGACGGAAAACTAGATACGGGTATTGGCCCGACTACTCCTTGACTGAGCGCAGCAGCACCTGGGCAACGTCTAGGACCTCAACATCTGATGCCCGAGCAGTCATTCCATCGCTGGTCATGACTCGGCAGAAGGGACAGGCAACTGCCAACTCTTTAGCCCCGGTGGCGATTGCCTCATCGACGCGGTTTAAGTTGATTTGGGTACCTAGCTTTTCCTCCATCCACATACGGCCGCCACCAGCGCCGCAACAAAATGATCGCTCTTTATTGCGGGGCATCTCTGATATTTCGGCGCCAGTTGCCTCTAATAATTCACGAGGAGGTTGGTAAATCTCGTTGTGACGTCCCAAATAACATGGATCGTGATACGTCATTGCCGTGTGACTCATTTTTATCGGTAGCAGTTTCTTTTCGCGAAGAAGTTGATTCAGCAGTTGCGTATGGTGAACCATCTCAAGCTCAAATCCACTTTGTGCATAGTCACGACCGATAGTTGTAAAGCAGTGCGGGCAGGTAACAACAACTTTCTTTGTGCCCTTAGTACGGCCTTCAAAAACCTCTTTGAATGTTTCGATGTTTTCAGCGGCCAAGATTTGATACAAAAACTCATTGCCTGCACGTCGAGCAGGATCACCCGTACATGTTTCTTTTTTACCAAGTACTGCAAAGTTAACACCGGCCATATACAAAAGCTCTGCAACGGCCTTCGTTGTCTTCTTTGCGCGCTCATCGTATGCGCCAGCACAACCTACCCAGAATAAGTATTCAACTTCTTCGGGCAGAGTTCCTTCAACAACACGAACTGGGAAGTCGCATTCAGCTATCCACGCTTCACGGTCATTCTTATTAGCACCCCACGGATTGCCAGTTTGTTCTAAATTACGGAAAGTTCCACCGAGTTCACTTGGAAAGTTTGATTCAACTAAAACTTGAAAACGACGCATGTTAACGATGTGATCAATGTGTTCGATATCGACAGGGCATTCATTGACGCAAGCACCACACGTTGTACAAGACCATAAAACATCAAGTGAGATAGGTGCGCCTTCACCGGCCATAGCTTCAGTTTCAACGGACTTAGCAAAGGCGTGATCGCGCATAGCCATGATTAAAAGCTTTGGTGACAGTGGTTTTTCAGTGTGCCAAGCAGGGCACTGCGATTGGCAACGACCACATTCGGTACACGTTGACATATCCAACAAACCCTTCCAGGTAATGTCGGCGCGAGTACCTAATCCAAAGACATCATCATCTTTTGGATCTTCAAAGTTAATTACTTCACCATGTGACAACATGGCAGGCAGTGGACCAAGTGATGACTTGCCATTGGCGTTGCGTCGGAAGAAGATATTAAACGGTGCCAAGAAACGGTGCCAAGCAACACCCATTGTTAAGTTGCTAGCAATGACAATGAACCACGCCATAGATGCAACAATCTTGACTGTTGCAATCAACTGAACGGCTGAGTTCAATTGACCGAGCGTCCAAGCCTTCAAATGCGAAGCGATAAACCACGTGGTTACGTAGTGGCGATTCCATTTAACTTCATCGGATAAGGCACCTTCGAGCCCGCGCAAAGCGATAACACAGAAAACGATCATGAGAATTGTTGCTTCAACATAGTAAGCCTTAAACATCCCCGAGCCATAAAAGCGAGACGTGCGACCTTTACGCCTAAAACGCGTCACCTGGCGAATGCCAATTAAGGTAACAATTCCAACTCCAGTTGCCCAAGCAATAAGCTCGGTGAAATATTCATACGGCCATAAATGACCAATAACTGGTAGCGCAAACTCGGGATTTATTAATTGACCATATGCAGTAATGAGCGTACCGAGCAGAGCTACAAAGCCGATCATTACAAACCAGTGAGCGAAACCAACGACGGTAAAGTTAAACATCTTGGTATGGCCAAGGATTTCACCTAAGGCCATGCGCAAACGTTTGCCGCGATCGTTGCTTCGAGTGGGATCAGCTTGACCCTTCTTATAGAAGCCGATCAGCTGGCGGGTGCGCACCCCCATCAGAGCCAGGGCTACGAGGGTGATGCCATAGGCGATAACTACAAGAGTTAAGTTCATGAGGGAAGGTTATCGGCGCTTGCTGGAATAAAAGAGGAAGGCGGGTGGTTCTCTTAGTAGCAAACCTGAGTCGCTACGACTCAACTTTTTGGGTATTATGGACTCAGGTTTGAAGCAGGCCTCGACCCTACCCCAGGCTCGAGTGAGAATAAAAGGAGCATAAACACATGGCTAGAGCAGTTGGAATCGACCTCGGAACGACAAATAGTTGCGTATCGGTCCTAGAAGGTGGCGAAGCCACCGTTATCGCTAATGCCGAAGGCGCCCGTACGACTCCGTCGATTGTCGCCTTCGCAAAAAATGGTGAGGTCCTCGTCGGTGAAGTGGCTAAGCGCCAATCAGTCACAAACGTAGATCGCACGATCCGTTCAGTTAAGCGTCACATGGGCACAGACTGGTCCATCGATATTGATGGCAAGAAGTACACATCACAAGAAATTTCAGCGCGCGTTTTGCAGAAGTTAAAGCGCGATGCAGAGTCATACCTTGGTGAGACTGTCACCGATGCAGTAATTACTGTTCCTGCATACTTTAACGATGCACAGCGTCAAGCAACTAAAGAGGCCGGTGAAATCGCAGGTCTTAACGTGTTGCGCATTATCAACGAGCCAACTGCTGCAGCACTGGCATATGGTTTAGATAAAGCTGATCAAGAGCAGACCATTCTTGTATTCGACTTAGGTGGTGGAACTTTTGACGTTTCACTTCTAGAAATCGGCGATGGCGTTGTAGAAGTTAAAGCAACCAACGGCGATAACCACTTAGGTGGAGATGACTGGGATCAAGCACTTGTTGACTTCCTTGTTCAGAACTTTGGTTCACAAAACGGAATCGATTTAACAAAAGACAAGATGGCGATGCAACGTATTCGTGAAGCTGCTGAAAAGGCAAAGATCGAACTCTCATCATCACAATCTGCATCAATCAACTTGCCATACATCACAGTAGATGCTGAAAAGAATCCACTGTTTATGGAC
>CAIXPV010000048.1 GCA_903921405.1 uncultured Actinomycetes bacterium | reverse complement strand
GTTGGTTAACATTAATAGTCGAATTGTCTAATTGATCTGTCCAAGTTCCAGTAGTTGGAAAGGCTACCACACTTGTATTATTTTCTACACCAAAATTACCCAGCACTTGCAAATAAGTACCCTCTTTACCATCTAGTAAAATTGATTTAAATGCATTGGCTAAATTATAGGTAAAACTAGTGGTGGTAAATACAGGATTATTTATTTTAAGTTTGATCATTTTTGAATACAAATTATATAACGCCAATCTATTGATTTCTAACATATATTCCCAACGAGGAGGTTTATTGCCTAATCTACCTCCTGTTCCAGCATCATTAATACTTATATCATAGCCCCGTTCTCCAAATTGCCATATCATTTTTGGGCCAGGGGCAGATAGCATAAATACAGCACCCAATTCATTTCTTTTTAAGCCTGTTGCTAAGCTTTTGATGCTGTAGTTGCCATTGCCATTTCCATAAGCTGCATTTTTAAACTGTAGCCGCTCTTCGTCATGGCTTTCAAAATACGCAACCAGTGCATAAGGGTTACTTAAACTTCGATTGTTATAAAATAATCCACTTAAATCCCAAGAACCGCCACTATCATTATAACCCATAGTAGCTTGTTCGCCGTTAAAGCTCATATTGCCCCAGGTCATCATGCCTAAGCTGGTTAATTCTTCTTCTTCTTTATTGCTGGCAAAGTTTTCAAGAATCACATAAAAATTGGGATCTATAGATTTGATATAACTATTGTATTCTTTCCAAATAGCAACTCTGGAAGCATCATAGTTGCCCCAAGCATTTACATCAGTTCCTGTATTGGTTTGTGTAAATCCTTTGGCTAAATCAAATCTAAATCCATCCATTTTATATTCCTGCACCCAGTAGGCTATCACAGTATCAACAAACTCTTTGGTATAAAGGCTCTCATGGTTAAAATCATAGCCCACACTAAAGGGGTGGGTGGCAGTTATATTAAACCATGGATTTTGTGCCGTAACCTGTTGTATGGTCGAATTAAAATACATTTGCACCATGGGGCTCTGACCAAAAGAATGGTTCAATACCAAATCCATAATAACGGCAATGCCATTCTGGTGGCATTTGTCGATGAGTTGTTTTAATTCGTTTTTTTCACCGTACGCTTTATCAACGGCGAAATAAAAATCGGGATTATAACCCCAACTGTCATTCCCTTCAAACTCATTCACCGGCATAAGTTCAATGGCATTGATACCCATTCTTTTCAGATAGTCGAGCGAATCGATGATCGCTCTGAAATTACGATTTTGATGAAAATCGCGCACCAGCAATTCATACACATTCAGATTTTCACGATAGGGTTTATTAAAGTTGGTACTATACTGCCAGTTAAATGGCGTTTGTCCGATTTGGAATACCGATACGATGCCGTTTGTTTTACCAATGGGGTATGGTTTTAGGTTGGGATACGTGGAAGCCGTGATGTATTTATCGTTGGATGGGTCGAGGATTTTTTCACACATGGGGTCGGCCACCTTTAGGGCCCCATCGATAGCGTATTGATATGCGTATTCCACCCCGCTTTGCAAGCCATTGATGGCCACCCAGAAGTACTTTCCATCGGGGGTCTTATTCATCAAGGTGGCTGCTTTAGGGTACCATTTGGTAAAATCGCCTATAACGTAAATAAAATTCTTATACGGTGCTACGATACAGAGAGTAACGGAAGTGGCACTGGTGTAATTGATGCCCGGTTTAATACCATCTGGCAAAACGGCCATCGGTGTTCCACCATATACAACATAGGGGAGTGTATCGTAAACAGTGTTGCCATTATAGGTAGCGGCAACCACTACAAGTTTATCCCCTGTAAGATTAGCCGGCGCTTTAAACGTAATGATCGAATCGTTTGGGATAGAAGCAATTTGGATTCCATTTTCATACATGGTCAAACTCGCTTTCCTCGAAGTGGTGGCAGTGATAGTCACCGTATCGTTCATGTTAATAATACTTCCTTTCGAGGGTGATGTAAAAGAAAGAACAAATGTATTCGCGGCATAAATATTCACAAAAATGTCAGTTCCTCCAATGTCTTTCCCTTCTTTGCTTCCATCGCCATTTCTAAAGACCATCGCTAGTTTCTGAATCGTTTCTGCTCCGGTAACACCAAAGGCAGATCGCAAACTTGGCGCTAGCTTATAGCTGTATAAATTATTTCCCAAGGCTGTCATTCGCCAAGCAATATTGGCTTGTCCCCAAGTGGTAAACACGTGCTTCCAGTCGGCGTTGCTGGAGCTGAGGCTAGTGATCACCCCAATATGAATATATACATCACACGCACAATTATTTAAG
>CAIXPV010000047.1 GCA_903921405.1 uncultured Actinomycetes bacterium | reverse complement strand
GCTATCTTGTACATTTGTCGCAATATCTTTTTCGGCCACGGGGCGAAAGGTTATATGCCACCACCCCGTATCACCCGTAAGCGCGCCGAATACGTCTCAAATACTGGTAATCAGCAGATTATCCGAGGATTCTCAGCAAATAAAATCGATATTAACGTGCGGGGAATATCTAGACATGGTTTGATGTTCCATAGAAGTAGAACACTAAGAACGGAGAGAGATATGTCAGAACAGTTGATGCTCGAATCAGTACCTCTTAACGCCCTTGACCGCTGTGATCGATGCGGAGCCCAGGCATATGTGCGGGCAGTACTTCTCAATGGCGGAGAGCTCATGTTCTGCGCACATCATGGCAAGGAATACGCCGAAAAGCTTAAGAGCGTTGCTGCCAAGATTCAGGACGAGAGCGAAAAGCTGGTCGAAACTCCTGCTATTTAAGTTCTCGGTTGTGTAATCGCCTTATGGCTGCCATCACACCAAGGCTTATCTTTACTTAACGAACAGCCACAAAACTTAACGTTTTCACGCGTCTCAAGCACGTTTCCTTGGGCATCAACGAAATCAACTGCACCAAGAATTTTGATAGATCCGCTGACCGGATTTATGTAAATAGTTGGATTAGTCATTTTAATCTAAGTAGTCGCGCAGAACTTGGCTACGAGATGGGTGGCGAAGCTTAGACATTGTCTTTGATTCAATCTGGCGGATACGCTCGCGAGTTACGCCGTATACCTTTCCGATTTCATCAAGTGTCTTAGGCTGTCCATCGGTTAAACCAAATCGCATTGCAACTACACCGGCTTCGCGCTCTGACAAAGTATCCAGAACTGAGTGCAACTGTTCTTGCAACAAAGTAAATGAGACTGCATCAGCTGGAACAACGGCTTCGGAGTCTTCAATCAGATCACCGAACTCACTATCGCCTTCTTCACCAAGTGGCGTGTGGAGTGAAATTGGTTCACGGCCATACTTTTGAACTTCAACAACTTTTTCAGGAGTCATATCGAGCTCTTTAGCGAGCTCTTCTGGAGTCGGTTCGCGACCAAGATCTTGCAGCATCTGGCGCTGTACACGGGCCAACTTATTAATAACTTCAACCATGTGTACTGGAATACGAATCGTACGAGCCTGATCGGCCATCGCACGTGTAATCGCCTGGCGAATCCACCATGTGGCATACGTTGAGAACTTATAACCCTTTGTGTAGTCAAACTTTTCAACTGCACGGATCAAGCCGAGGTTTCCTTCTTGAATTAAATCAAGGAACAACATTCCGCGACCGGTATATCGCTTAGCAAGAGATACAACCAGACGAAGGTTTGCCTCAAGTAAGTGATTCTTTGCGCGCTTGCCATCTTCTACTAACCACTCAAGCTCGCGCTTTAACTTCTTCTCAATCTTCTTATCATTTTTTAACTTAGCGCCGGCAAAAAGACCCACTTCTACGCGTGTAGCAAGCTCAACTTCAAGCTCGGCGTTCAGCAAGGCAACGCGGCCAATCTGCTTTAAGTAATCCTTTACTGGGTCAGCAGTTGCACCAGCAGTCATAACTGTC
>CAIXPV010000046.1 GCA_903921405.1 uncultured Actinomycetes bacterium | reverse complement strand
GTGTTGGTGTTGGTGTTGGCGTTGGTGTTGGCGTTGGTGTTGGTGTTGGTGTTGGTGTTGGTGTTGGTGTTGGTGTTGGTGTTGGTGTTGGTGTTGGTGTTGGAGTCGGTGTCGGTGTCGGTGTTGCCTTTATTACTGGAACCTTTACGCCTTTGCTCCAGACAAGTTTCTTTCCACTCTTCATACAGGTGTATTTATAACCACTAACAGTCGTGGTCGTATTTAACTTTGTGCATGCAGCTCCAGCTTTAGGGGCAGCAGCTTTGCTTGGTCCTGTAGAGAGTATTAGCGCACAGGATATTACAAGAGCTAAGAACACCTTGGTGCGCATTGGCAAAGCATAATTTTCGGCCGGGCTCTGGTCAATGAATGAAAGGTGAATTTATCCAGCTATTTGAAGCCCAATCCACGCTGCAAGTAAGCCAAATCCAAGAGAAAGCAGTAAGTTCAATCCTGCCTCTTTATATCGTCGCAACTCAAATGCCAAATAGATATCGAGCATGAAAGTTGACCATGTGGTGAAAGCGCCGGCAAAGCCAATCGCCAAAAGATCGTTTGTGTGCTCGGTGCTTTTAGATGTGGCACCAAGTAAGAATGAACCAAGAATGTTGACGAGAAATATTCCATAGGGCTTACTTGTAAATCTACGAATATATTGATCGATTGCAAAGCGAGCCGGTGCTCCAATGGCTGCGCCAAGAATTACATACAACGTGTTCATGAACGCACCGGAATAATTTTGCGTGCAAGCGGTAAAACGATAATTACAATTATTAGTGAAAATACAACGTTGAGTGTTAAAAACAGTAAGCCACCTTCATGTGGCTCAAGAGACTCTGCAGTAACTGCAGAAAATGTTGTCAAACCCGCACAGAAACCTGGAAGCAGTAAAAGACGTAACTCTGTTAACCCTCGCCGCTCCATCAACACAAGCAGCGCACTTGCTAGAGCGACACCAATCATATTGGCCACAAATGTGCCGGTTCGATCATCTGGAATTACAAGACCCAATCCATATCGCACAAGAGTTCCTGCAACTCCACCGATAGAGACTAAAGCTAGGGATTTCAGAGCGGTAGAGCTTTCTTGGTAACTCCACTTACTAAACGAGTAACTACGCTAATAATCAGTGCGGCAAAAACAGCTGACCAGAAGTTATTTACATCTAACTTGTCACTCCATCGTGCAACAAGCATCAAGATTGCTGCATTCACAACTACAAGAAATAGCCCAAGTGTGAGGATTACTGCCGGAAGTGTGAGGAGTTTAAGAAGGGAGCCAAGTGTTGCGTTGAGCAGGCCAAAGAGAAGAGCTACCCACAAATAGGTTGTGAATCCCCCTTTTACATCGATACCTGGTATCAACGCTGTTGCTACCCAAAACGACAGTGCTAAGGCGGCCCAACGAAGAATGAGTTTCATGTGTTAAACGATACCGTCACGCTTACGAATTTTGGAGCCTAACCAGCGGGCTGGATCGTATTTAATATCCACAACGCGCTCTTTCATTGGGATGATGGCGTTATCTGTGATGCGAATGTGTTCTGGGCAGACCTCAGTACAGCACTTTGTAATGTTGCACATTCCCAAACCGTGTTCTTCTTGTGCAGTTCGCTTGCGGTTTTTCAAGGTATCTAGCGGGTGCATATCTAACTCGGCAATACGGATGAAAAAGCGCGGCCCTGCAAAGGACTTCTTGTTCTCTTCATGATCACGAATTACGTGACATGTGTCTTGGCACAAGAAGCACTCGATGCATTTGCGGAACTCTTGGCTGCGCTCCACATCTATCTGCTCCATGCGAGCATCACCAGGGGCTAGATCTGCAGGAGGTGAATACGCAGGGATCTCCATAGCCTTCTTGTAATTAAAAGATACGTCCGTGACCAGATCTTTTATTACTGGAAATGCGCGCAGCGGTGTAACTGTGATCGTTTCATCCTCGTCATATGAGGCAACCTGAGTCATGCATGCCAAACGAGGCTTTCCATTTATCTCCATCGAACATGAACCGCACTTACCGGCTTTACAGTTCCATCGAACAGCTAAGTCGCCCATCTGTGTAGCTTGCACGCGGTGAATTACATCAAGAACAACTTCGCCCTCATTAACATCTACCTGCACGTCTTGCAGTGCACCAGTGGTTGAGTCACCGCGCCAAATACGAAGATTTAGTTTGCGTGCCATTAGTTGGAACCGCCTTTCGCAATTTCCTCAGATGTCATGTATTTCTCTAACTCATGAACATCAAAGAGGTCGAAGAGTTCTTTGGGTAGAACCGGTAGAGCTTGTTCGCGAACATTTACTTGTTTTCCATCAAAAGATGAGATGTGATTGAGTTGGCGCCATTTGTTGTTCATGCCTGGGAAATCATCACGAGTGTGTCCACCACGAGACTCTTGACGAAGCAATGCAGACTTTGCTGTTGACTCTGCAACTAACAACATATTGTCTAGATCAAATGCTAAGTGGAAGCCTGGGTTGAACTTACGTCCACCACTAACGGCAACATTTGCACTGCGCACTCTGATATCTGCAATCTTTGTAATTGCATCCTCGAGTTCACTAGCGGTGCGGATGATTCCAACTAAGTTATGTGCAACTTCTTGGAGTTCGGCGTGAAGTGCATATGAGTTTTCGCCGCCTTGACGATCAAAAGGAGCTTGAATCTTGGCACCGGCCGTGGCAATAGCTGCTTCACTGACTGGATTTTTACCGTTGTTCTTTAAGTATTCAGCCGCGCCTATTCCCGCACGACGGCCAAATACCAATAGATCTGTTAATGAGTTTCCGCCCAAGCGATTAGATCCATGCATTCCACCGGCGACTTCACCGGCAGCAAATAGGCCTGGAACACCAATTGCTGCAGCGTTATCTGGCTCCACTTCAACGCCACCCATTACATAGTGACATGTTGGGCCAACTTCCATTGGCTCCTTTGTAATATCAACACCGGCTAGTTCATAGAACTGGTGCCACATAGACGGCAGACGCTTCTTAATAACTTCAGCTGGCAAACGCTTTGATACATCCAAGAAAACTCCGCCGTGTTCGGTTCCGCGACCTGCTTTTACTTCGCTGTTAATCGCGCGTGCAACTTCATCGCGAGGTAATAACTCAGGTGGACGGCGGTTGTTATCTTGATCTAGATACCAACGATCGGCCTCAGCCTCGTTGTCGGCATACATCTTCTTAAATACATCTGGAATGTAGTTGAACATAAAACGTTCGCCAGCGGTGTTTGTTAGAACTCCACCTTCACCACGAACTGATTCAGTAACTAAAATTCCTCGAACCGATGGAGGCCATACCATTCCAGTCGGATGGAACTGCAAGAACTCCATGTCAACCAAGTTTGCTCCGGCTTTAAGGGCAAGCGCGTGACCATCTCCCGTGCCTTCCCATGAGTTAGATGTAATTTTAAATGTCTTGCCAACTCCACCTGTTGCAATAATTACTGCAGGGGCTTCAAATAGAACTTCTGATCCGGTTTCGCGCCAGTAACCATAGGCACCTGAAACTTTTCCATTCTCTTTCAAGATATCGGTAATAGTTAGTTCGGCAAAAACTTTGATGTGGCTCTCCATGTCACCATGATCGCGACCATCTTGTTGTTGCAATGCAACGATACGTTGCTGCATTGTGCGGATTAGTTCCAGGCCGGTGCGGTCTCCAACATGTGCAAGGCGTGGGTACTCGTGGCCACCGAAGTTACGTTGTGAAATCTTTCCTTCTTTAGTGCGATCAAAGAGTGCGCCCCATACTTCAAGCTCCCAGATGCGATCCGGTGCCTCTTTGGCGTGAAGCTCTGCCATGCGGAAATGATTGAGGAATTTGCCCCCGCGCATAGTGTCGCGAAAGTGCACCATCCAGTTGTCATTATCGTTGACGTTACCCATTGAAGCCGCAGCTCCACCTTCGGCCATAACAGTGTGGGCCTTACCAAATAGTGATTTACAGATGATTGCAACGCGAAGTCCGGCCTCGCGAGCTTCAACTGCAGCACGCAAACCAGCTCCGCCTGCACCTATGACAAGTACATCGTATGAATGGCGCTCTAACTGTGTCATATCGATTTCCTTAGAAGAAGTAGAAGTTAGTGATTGCACCTGATGCAACCGCGCGGACATAAATATCTGCACCAGCAACTCCGAAGAGTGAGATCCATGCAAAAGTTGGGTGCTTATGATTTAACGCAGAGACAATAGTCCAGGCCTTATAACGCACTGGGTGTTTTGAGAAATGCTTTAATCGTCCACCAAGTGTGTGGCGGCATGTGTGGCAAGAAAGGGAGTAGAACCACAACATTGTTGTTGAAAATAGGAACACGAGTGTTCCTACGCTCATATGTCCCCACTCTTTGTCAGGATTTCTAAATGCCAAGATTGCATCCCACGTTAAAATTACATTGAAGATTAATCCTGCATAAAAAAACCAGCGGTGGCTGTTTTGCAAAATTAGCGGTGCGCGAGTTTCGCCAGTGTATTTAGTGTGCGGTTCGGCAACTGCACAGGCAGGTGGTGATAACCAAAATGCACGGTAATACGCTTTGCGGTAGTAGTAACACGTCATGCGGAAGCCAAGAGGGAAAATCAAAATGAATAGCGCTGGTGAAATTCCAATTCCAAAGTACTTATTGTTAAAGGGTTGACCAAAGAAGGAAAGTGCAGATCCCGGTTCGCACGACGTCGAAAGACATGGTGAATAGAATGGTGAGATCAGTGGCTCTGAAAAATAGTATTTATTTTCAAATGCTCGAAACGTTGCATAGATAATGAAGGAAAATAGAACACCGAAAGTTATCGCTGGCTGAAGCCACCATTTATCGGTACGAAGCGTCCGTTCCTTGATCTTTGCTCGTGTTGGTGAAAAGACACCTGACATTGCAAGCCCCTAACCTGTACTAAAAGTGGTAAATCACTAGGGGATAGTGTCCTCTTCGAGGGAAAAACAGGCTAGGCATCTTCGCGATTAATGGCTATGAACTAAACCACACCGTGAGAAAAATGGCGGAGGGCGTGGGATTTGAACCCACGAAACTTTCGTTTGCCGGTTTTCAAGACCGGTGCACTCGGCCGCTATGCGAGCCCTCCGTGGGAGAGGGTACCTTACATATCTCTGAAGCCGAAAATCGGCCAATGCTCTAAGCAGGTAGTTGCAGCAACTCTTCAATAACGATCGCGACGCCATCCTCTTTAATGGGACGGGCTATCGATGTTGCAAAGTTGACTCCATCTGGGTGGCCATCGGCCATGGCGTAGGAACGACCACACCACGAAAGCATCGAAAAATCATTTGGATTATCGCCAAAAGAAACACAATCGTGTGCATCAATCGATAAACGTGATGCAACTTTAGCAAGCGTCATTCCCTTTGAAACACCTAATGCAGATATTTCCAATAAGGATTCATTCGCATTCGAATGCGTCACTGTTGCTAATCCATCTAATTCAACTAGTGCGATCTCTAGCATTTGATCTGAAGTGAACTCCCCGTCGCTACAGCGAGCTAACATTTTAAATGCAGGGCCTCGCACGGCATCTTCAATCTTCTCAACGCCAATGTTATCTAAACCAATATCCCAGCGCGGTACATAAATCTTTTCGCGGTGATAGTAATCATGGGATTCAATTGCAAAAGAGATTGGTGGTATCGCTTTGCGTAATCTTTGCGCAACTTCAATCTGTTGTTCACCTGACAGCATCCACTCTTCGGTAACTTTACTTTCTTGCAAGTTATATAGCATGGCGCCATTGCCGCAGATTGCTTCACCAAAACCGAAGGTGTCTCTGATTTCATGCATCCAACGTGGTGGCCTACCTGTTACAAAGAAAATATGAATTCCTAATTCATGTGCTTTAGTAAATGCCTCTACCGTGCGTGCAGAAATGCTTCCATCGTGCCTAACGATTGTTCCATCTAAATCGGTCGCGATAAGTTTTGGGCGCTTACTCACACCAACTCAAATCGTTCTTTGCCAAGAAATGGTTGCAACGCTTTTGGAATATTGACGCTTCCATCGGCATTCTGATGGTTTTCTAGAATCGCAACAATCATTCGTGGGATTGCAACCAAAGTTCCATTAAGTGTTGCCACTGCCTTTGTACCATCGGCATCTTTGTAACGAATATTTAAGCGCCGGGCCTGAAACTCTGTGCAGTTAGACGTACTAGTTACTTCTCTATAGGCATTTTGTGTGGGTATCCAAGCTTCGATATCGAACTTTCGATTAGCACTTGATCCCAAATCCCCTGATGCCACATCAATGACGCGATATGGAATCTCCATTGCATTAAGGAAATCCTTTTCCCACCCTAATAAACGTTTGTGCTCTTCTTGTGCTTGATCAGGGTGGCAGAAAGAAAACATTTCAACTTTGTCGAATTGATGAACTCGAATAATTCCGCGTGTGTCCTTGCCATAAGTACCGGCTTCTCGGCGAAAACATGATGAGTATCCGGCGTATCGCAGCGGAAGTTTTTCTACCGGCAACACTTCATCCATGTGATAAGCCGCAAGTGGAACTTCACTTGTTCCCACTAAATAGACATCATCTTTTTCAAGGTGATAAACATTTTCTGCAGCTTGTCCTAAAAATCCCGTTCCCTCCATGGCTGGAGGATTTACCAATACGGGTGGAATCACTGGCGTAAAACCAGCTTTAAGCGCCGAAGCGATTGCATAGTTGACTAGAGCGAACTCCAACATCGCACCAGAACCAGTTAAATAATATGAACGTGATCCTGCGACTTTAGCTCCGCGCTCTGTATCAATTGCACCTAATAGTTTGCCGAGCTCGACATGATCTTTAGCTTCGAAATCAAATGTACGAGGCGTCCCAACATGTTCAATAACTACGAAATCTTCTTCTTTTCCAATTGGTGCTGCCGGATCTAAAACGTTAGAGAGTTGCATAACTAAGTTTTTTGTCGCTTCTTCAAGCTCTGTTCTCTTGTTATCAGCCTCTTTTACCGCATTAGCTAAGGCCTTAGCGTTCTCAAGTAGCGCGCTCTTATCGTCACCTTTTGCAGCACCTACTGATTTTGATAAAGTGTTTTGTTCTGCGCGCAAAACCTCAAACTCATTGAGAGCAATTCGTCGAGCTTCATCTGCAACTAAGACTTGATCCACGATTGAGGGATCTTCGCCTCTGCCTTTTTGTGAGGCACGAACTACATCTGGGTTCTCACGTAAGAATTTAATGTCGATCATTTAGGAGCCTTTTCGCGGGGGTATGAACCTAGGAAACGAATATCTTCACAGATAGCCCGCAACGCTTCGATTGTCTCCTTTACAGCAGCATCATTTACATGGCCTTCTGCGTCGATAATAAAATGGTAATGGCCAAGCTCTAATCCGGTTGGGCGGCTTTGAATAAAAGTTAAGTTAACGTCGCGCTTTGCAAACTCAGTCAAAATATCTAGAAGCGCGCCTGCGTGATCGATTCCAATAAAGACGGCTAATGATGTGCGATCAAAACCTGTTGCCTTAGGAGATGTTGTTGGCTTTGAAACTAGGACGAATCTAGTTATTGCACCGACGATGTCTCCAATATTGTCGGCAATGACGCGAAGACCGTAATGCGCAGCGGCAACAGGGGCTGCGATAGCGGCATCAAACTCGCCGCGTCCAATCGCCTCGGCAGCTGCAGCAGTTGATGCGGTAGCAATTAATTCTGCATCTGGATAGTTCAAAGCAATATATGCCCGACATTGGGCTTCAGCATGTGGGTGAGTAGCAATACGTCGAATATCAAGGCCATCTTGTTTTACCATTAATGCAAAAGAGACGGGCAATGTAACTTCACCAACAATAGATAGTGGCGTCCCAGTTGCTAGTTCATCAAGAGTGCGCGCAACAACTCCTTCGACAGAGTTTTCAATTGGTACTAGCGCAAAGTGGGCCTTACCAACTCGCACAGCATCAAGGGCCGCCGTAACGTTGGCATAAGGGATTAAAGAATCATTTGACGAAGTGATCTTTTTGAGCGCCGCTTCGGTAAATGTACCCTTTGGGCCTAAATATGCATATGTACTCACTTGCTAATGATACCCGAGCACCTTGCGTGCAAATGACGGATTATTTGTAATAAGCACTTCAACGCCATTATCTGAACAAAAACGCATGTCATCTGCGTCATCAACGGTCCATACAAAGAGTTTGCGCTGATCATGGGTCAACTCAGGCTTTGATCTCAATAACTGCACGCTTGGACCTAAAAATGGCGCTGATGTAAATCTGAGCATTGGTGTATAAAACCGATCTTCCAACAAGGCCACAGTTCTTTGCTGCGGGTTGATTCTTCGAATATTTTCAATTGCTAACCAAGAGAAAGACATCATAAAAATATCTGCCGCCGGCTCTTCTTCGGCAATAAGAGCTAAAACTCTCTTTTCAACTGCACTTGCTGATGGGACTGGATGTTTAGTCTCGATTGCAAGCTCTTTATTATTTTCTCGTGCAAGCTCAAGCAGGTCTTCTAAAAGTATCGCTTCTGGGTAGTGCCGTTGTATCTCAAGGAAATCCATCTCCGCGATTCGTCCTGAATATCCAGCAACTCTTTTCATGTCGGCGTCATGCCATAAAACCAGCTGATTATCTTTTGTAACCCGAACATCACATTCAAAGCCATCGGCTCCAACGTCCACAGCACCTTTGTAGGCACGCATGGTCATCTCTGGGAAATCAATGGAAGCTCCGCGATGGGCGTAAATCTTCATGATTAAAGATTAACAGGGGTTAGGCTTATCCATTATGCCCGCCTTAAATTTTGATACCAGCGCACGCTCGGCCCTTGGCTTGGTCCGCAGCGGCAATGAAGACTCCGCGCTGGTTACTGCTCGCTTAATCGCGGTTGCCGATGGTATGGGCGGTCATGCAGCTGGTGAGATTGCATCGACAATTGCAATAAAAACATTGCACTCAATGGCTGCCATGCTTACAGATTCCACAATAGATTCAGATTCGATTGAAGATTTATTACTAAACTCTTTACACACTATTGATTCAAACATCAGTGACTATGTGCAAGAAGAGCCTCAATTGCGCGGAATGGGTACAACACTTACAGCACTATTAATACACGGCAATGACATAGCGCTTTTACATGTAGGTGATTCGCGTTGTTACCGTTTGCGAGCTAATACTTTGGAGCAATTAAGCAATGACCACACCGTAGTGCAAGGACTTCTTGACCAAGGTGCAATCTCTGCAGTTGAGGCGTTAGAACATCCACAACGTTCGGTACTAACCCAAGCTCTTATGGGGGATGGAAGTGTTGTTCCTGTTTTGCAGGTCTATGAGGCTAAAGAAGGCGATCGCTATCTGTTGTGCAGTGATGGGTTATCTGGTGTCCTAAATGAAAAAGAGATTAAAACACTGCTTAAAACTGGCGATAAAGACGCCGCTATCAAGTCTCTTATAGATGCTACATATATAAATGGTGCCCCCGATAATGTGACAGTGCTTATCGCTGACGTGACACATGATGATGTCTCTGCCAATTTACTCTTGGGGGCAGCGCAATGACCGACAAACTTCTTGGTGATCGCTACAAGCTTGGTGAAATGATCGGCACTGGCGGTATGGCCGATGTTTATATCGCTCAAGACACACGTCTTGCCCGTCAAGTAGCGGTAAAAGTCTTACGCAGTGATTTAGCTCGTGATCCTTCGTTTGTGGCGCGCTTTAGAAAAGAGGCTCTGGCTGCTGCTGGTTTAAATCACCCTGGCATTGTTGCTGTGTATGACTCAGGGGAAGAGCCAGCTCCTTACATTGTTATGGAGCTTGTCTCTGGCCACACCCTTCGCGAATTAATTCATAAAGGTGAGCGTGTTCCGCTCAAGCGTGCACTTGAAATCGGAGAAGGAATACTGGCCGCACTTGAGTATTCACATGAACGCGGAATTGTTCACCGCGACATTAAACCCGCAAACGTCATGATCACCGATCAAGGTGATGTAAAGGTTATGGATTTTGGAATTGCTCGAGCACTTGCCGATCTAGGAGCAACTCTCACTAGTACGTGGAATATTGTTGGAACTGCACAATACTTATCTCCCGAGCAAGCCTTGGGTGAGACTGCAGATTTTCGCAGTGATATTTACTCTACTGGTTGTTTGTTGTACGAAGTCCTAACTGGACAACCACCATTTACCGGTGAGACCCCTGTGTCAATTGCATATCAACATGTTTCAGGGCACTTGGTTGCACCAAGTTCACTTCAACCTGACTTGCCTGCAGGAATTGATGTAATTTTAAATGTTGCTCTTGCTAAAAAACCTGAGGATCGTTATCAATCTGCCGGTTTGATGTTAGATGATTTATTCAAAATCGGTGCGGGTCAAGTTTTAACTACCAAAGTTGCGCGCAAGAAATTCTCTCGTCGCAAACTCCTTATTGCCGCACTTTCAACTGTCATCGCTCTTGGTGCCGTAACTGCAGCTCTTTTACTCACTCGCCCATCGGCCAATATTGCTACCTTCCCGCAGATCCCAAATGTTGTTGGTCTGACTCAGGCCGATGCCCAAGCGATGCTCTCTGACTATGTAGTCACATTTACGCGCGCCCATGACGCGAGAATTCCAAAAGATCGCGTTGCCAGCCAGATTCCATTAGCTACAACACGAGCGCAAAAAGGATCTGGTGTTGTACTGACTCTCTCTGATGGGCCAGGTGATGCAATAGTCCCACCTGATCTAATTGGAATGTCACTGGTAGATGCACGCGCTGCCCTTGCAGCAGTTGGTTTGTTGGTTGCACAGACCGAAGCGGTTTCATCTGACAAAGCTCTTGGCACTGTATTGCAAGTTACTCCCGAACCTGGTTCAACTATTACAGCTGGCAGTGGAGTTACATTGCAAATCGCTAGCGGTGAAGTTGAAGTCCCTGCGCTAATTGGTATTGATGCAATTCAAGCAAAAACAATTCTTGTTCAAGCTGGCTTTTTAGTAAAAGAGGTTGAGGCCTATGATGCGAATCAACCAGTTGGAGTTGTGATTCGTCAAGCACCTGATGCCGGTATTACTCAAACGATTGGCAACTCAGTCACTATTACAATTAATAAAGCGCCTTAGTTTCTTGTTCCAACCACTGGAGATAAGCCAACTGCTTTTTCGCGTGCGTTGTGATCTCCGCATTCAACCAGCCAGTTAGCTAACATTGCATGACCATGTTCGGTTAACACTGATTCAGGATGAAACTGCACACCTTCAATAGGTAAACTCTTGTGGCGCATCGACATAACAATTCCTGATTGTGTTGTGCTTGTAATCTCTAAATCTTCACCAAGGGTTTCTGGCTCAACACACAATGAGTGATAGCGCGTTGCAGTAAACGGTGATGGAAGATTTACTAAGACCCCTTTACCGTGATGATGGACCAGTGATGTTTTCCCGTGAAGTAGTTCTGGTGCTCTAGAAACCGTTGCACCGAATGCAACCCCGATCGCTTGATGACCTAAGCACACACCGAAAACTGGAATTTTTTTCTCAGCGCAGTACTTGATCATTTCAATACTGACACCTGCGCGCTCTGGAGTTCCCGGTCCGGGAGAAATAAGCACCCCGTCATAGTTGCTGGCCTCTTCGGCGCGAACGTGATCATTTCTCACCACAGTGCACTCGGCGCCAAGTTGGCCTAAGTACTGCACCAAGTTAAAGACGAAAGAGTCGTAGTTATCAACGACGAGGATTTTGGTGGCCATAGGAGCATTCTTGCTCATGGTGTATCTTTCGCGTATGCCTAAATCCAAGCTCCGTAAGAAAGTTATCGAAAAGCACGCCCACGAGGCCGAGGTTGTAGTCCACGCCCCAACCGCCCCGCTTGAGAGCCCTAAATGGTTGGCTCCAACGATGGTCGCCGGCTTCTTGATCGGCCTCTTCTGGATCGTCGCGTTCTACGTCACCCAGACCGCCTACCCAATCCCTGGCATTGGTGCCTGGAATATGGTCATTGGCTTTGGCTTTATCGGTGTCGGTTTCACCCTTGCCACACGCTGGCGCTAATTCTCGCCCTTAAATTACACGGCTGTAACTCTCTCCACATTGTGGGTAAGTGCTGTGGATAACTTCCTAGCGCTTATTGAGAAGAAGTTGGGCTACGAGCATCCCACCAATTAATCCGCCGAGGTGTGCGTGCCAATCGATGCCACCTAAAACAAATCCAATCGCAAAGTTAATTCCAATAATTACATAGATAGATCGAACATCGGTTCCGATTCGCTTACCAACAATTGCTATCGCTCCAAATAATCCAAAGATCGCACCTGATGCACCTACTGATGCACTTGGGATTTGTGCAAAGTAAGCAGAAGCAAGTGAGCCAGTTATTAAAGATGCTAAAAAGACTATGAGGAATTTGTTCTTTCCGAAAGCTGCCTCAATTGGATTTCCTAAAACCATTAACGCATACATATTGAAACCTAAATGCATCAAGCCACCGTGTGTTAGTGCGACAGTTAGTAATCGATACCATTCATTAGTCGATTGTAGATATGAAAACTCACGTAAATAAAGTTCTTGTTGAAGTGATGGAACAACCATTTGCAGCAGATATGCACCGCAGATGACTGCGATTAAAGCGTAAGTGGCTGAACGTTTAAGCAATGGTGACGCTATTGATTGTTATGTCTGTAGCTGGCTTATCTTGCGCCCCAGTCTTAGCTTTTCCGATGGCATCTACTACTGCCTGGCTTGCAGAATCTTTAACTTCACCAAAGATTGAGTGCTTGCGATTTAACCATGTTGTTGGCGCAGTTGTAATAAAAAACTGTGAACCATTTGTTCCTGGTCCAGAGTTGGCCATAGCAAGGATGTATGGGCGATCAAAGGTTAACTCTCCGTGAAACTCATCTGCGAAACGGTAACCAGGTCCGCCAGTTCCTTTACCAAGTGGATCTCCACCTTGAATCATGAAGCCATCGATAACGCGGTGAAAGATTGTGCCGTCATATAAATTGGCTGTTGTTGTTGAGCCCGTGTTTGGGTTGGTCCACTCTTTGGCACCTGTTGCAAGTTCAACAAAGTTAGCAACTGTCTTTGGTGCATGGTTTGGGAAAAGTTCGATAACAATGTCACCGAGGGAAGTGTGAAGGGTTGCGCTACTTGTCATGTGGAGACCAGGGGAATCGAACCCCTAACCCCCGCCTTGCAATGGCGGTGCTCTACCAATTGAGCTAGGTCCCCGTATTAGAACGGGTGGGCCTAGATGGACTCGAACCATCGACCTCTTCCTTATCAGGGAAGCGCTCTAACCAGGCTGAGCTATAGGCCCGCATAAAAGATCACTCTTTAATGCAGAAGCGCAAGGTTACCTTGAACTTCGCTAACTCCCAAAATGAGAATCAATGCCCTACAACTGCAGGTGCGAACCATACTAACTTTTCGGGGAAATCTCATCTTCGCTGTTTTTTGTCACTGATACCAAGGCGACACCTTCATCGAGGTTAACCAGGCGAACACCCATGGAGTCCCGTCCAGTCTGTCGAACCTGCGCAGCTGGGGTTCTCATCACAGTTCCAGCCGATGTAATGGCCAAAACCTCATCTTCATCACGCAATACAAGGGCGCTCACAAGTGTTCCTCGTGAATTCTCATCGATCTTGGCAGCCTTAATTCCAATGCCTCCACGGCCCTGCAGGCGATACTCATCGATTGGTGTCTTTTTACCAAAACCACCATCAGTTGCCGTAAATACAAATGAGTGCGCAGCTACCTCTGCATCAATACGCGCCATAGTTAATAGCGAATCACCTGTACGGAACTTCATTCCTATAACACCACTTGTTGAGCGCCCCATTGGTCGCAGGGATTCGTCATCTGCTGTAAATCGAAGCGACATTCCTTTAGATGAAACCAAAAGAAGTTCATCCTCGGTATTTATGAGTGAAGCACTTACAACCTCATCACCTGGTTTTAGTGAGATCGCAATTAATCCGCCGGTTCGTGGTGAATCAAATTCAATTAAAGGAGTCTTCTTTACAAGCCCACCTTTAGTTGCAAGAACTAAGAATGGTGAAATTGTGTAATCCTTCAACGATAAGACTTCGGCGATTTTTTCATCTGGTTTAAATGCCATCAAGTTTGCAACGTGTTGTCCACGAGCATCGCGACCTGCATCTGGAAGTTCATGAACCTTAGATCGATAAACGCGACCTTGATTTGTAAAGAACAGCAACCAATCATGTGTTGATGCCACAAAGAAGTGATCAACTACATCATCTTCTTTGAGCGCTGCACCCTTTACTCCGCGACCACCACGACGCTGTGATCTGTAAAGATCGGCCATGGTTCGCTTTGAATATCCGCCTCGTGTAATTGTTACGACAACATCTTGATCCGGAATCAAATCCTCGGCACTGAAGTCGCCTTCGCTGGCAATAATCTGTGTGCGGCGCTCGTCGCCATATTTAGTAACTAAGTCGACTAGCTCAGTCTTAACTATTTCTCGCTGCTTTTCTGGGCTAATCAAGATGGCGTTAAGTTCAACAATATCGGCCATTAAAGCATCGTATTCGTCGTTAATCTTTTGACGCTCAAGGGCTGCAATACGGCGCAACTGCATATCTAGAATTGCATTGGCTTGAATCTCATCTACGCCCAAAAGTTTCATTAACCCTGTGCGGGCTTCTTCAGGGGTTGTAGATGCGCGAATTAAAGCAATCACTGCATCTAGGGCATCAAGTGCTTTTAAATATCCTTGCAAGATATGTGCGCGGCGCTCTTTTTCGGTTAAACGGAACTTAGTACGTCGAACAATAACTTCCACCTGATGTTCGATGTAATAACGAATGAATTCATCTAAACGCAGTGTGCGTGGGACTCCGTCGACAAGTGCCAACATATTGGCACCGAAAGTATCTTGCAGTTGTGTGTGCTTATATAGGTTGTTTAAAATTACTTTTGGAATCGCACTGCTTTGTAAAACAATAACTAAACGTTGGCCAAGGCGCTCGTTGCCTTCATCGCGAACATCAGCAATACCTTTAATTTTTCCATCTTTGACAAGTTCGGCAATCTTTAACGCTAAATTATCTGGGTTCACTTGGTATGGAAGTTCACTGACGACTAAACATGTGCGCTTATTGATCTCTTCAACTTGAACTACTGCGCGCATTGTGATGGATCCGCGTCCGGTGCGGTATGCATCTTCGATTCCGCCTCGTCCAACTATCAAAGCTTTAGTTGGGAAATCTGGACCTTTAACAATCTTCAACAGCTCGTTTAGTAGCTCGTCCTGTTTTAAATCCGGGTGTTCAAGTGTGTAGACAACAGCTTCACCGATTTCGCGCAGGTTATGCGGCGGAATATTAGTAGCCATTCCAACGGCAATTCCAGCGCTGCCATTGACCAGCAAGTTAGGAAAGCGACTTGGTAAAACTGTTGGCTCTTGTGAGCGACCGTCGTAGTTAGGAATAAAGTTGACGGTATCTTCGTCAATATCGCGCATCATCTCCATAGCTAATGGCGACAGACGTGCCTCGGTATAACGCATGGCGGCCGCTGGATCATTGCCAGGAGAGCCAAAATTGCCGTTTCCATCGATTAATAAATATCGAAGTGACCAATGTTGAGCAAGGCGAACAACAGAGTCATAAATCGCGGTGTCTCCATGAGGGTGATAGTTACCCATTACATCACCGACGATGCGAGAAGATTTGTAATAACCCTTATCTGGGCGATACCCCGCGTCATACATCGCATACAAAACGCGACGGTGAACTGGTTTTAATCCATCACGAACATCTGGCAGAGCGCGACCAACAATTACTGACATCGCATAATCAAGATATGACCGCGCCATCTCAACTTGAAGATCAACGGTTTCGATCTTGTCGAATGACTCTAAATTCTTTGGGTTCAATTCATTCATTAGATATCCAAGAACCTAACGTCTTTGGCGTTGCGCTGAATAAATGCGCGGCGTTTTTCTACATCTTCTCCCATGAGAACTGAGAACAGATCATCGGCCGCAGCGGCATCATCCAGAGTCACGCGAATCAAAACTCGGTGTTCTGGATCCATGGTTGTATCCCACAGCTCTTTAGCTGGCATTTCACCTAAGCCCTTGAAGCGTTGAATTCCATCGTCTTTCGGCAAACGCTTGCCGTTATCTAAACCGATCTGAATCATGCCATCTCGCTCACGGTCACTAAAAGCATATTCAACTGGGTCTTTGCCGCCCCATTTCAACTTATACAGTGGCGGCTGAGCAAAGTACACAAAACCATTTTCAATAAGTGGTCGCATGAAGCGAAAGAGAAGTGTTAGCAAAAGTGTGCGGATATGTTGTCCATCGACATCAGCATCGGCCATTAAAATAATCTTGTGGTAGCGCAGCTTTGCAATATCGAAATCATCATGCACACCAGTACCGAGTGCAGTAATAAGTGCTTGTACTTCATTATTCTGCAGCACGCGATCGATGCGTGCTTTCTCAACGTTAAGAATTTTTCCACGAATCGGAAGAACAGCTTG
>CAIXPV010000045.1 GCA_903921405.1 uncultured Actinomycetes bacterium | reverse complement strand
TCATGTTCAAGATGTATTCGCCGCCATCGAGCGCACTGCGCCATGGCAGACGAACGGCCTGTGACTTAATTGTGATTCCACGTTCGCGCTCGATATCCATGCGATCTAAATACTGCGCGCGCATATTGCGTGCTTCTACTACTTCGGTAATGCCCAACATGCGGTCGGCAAGAGTTGATTTGCCGTGATCAATGTGGGCAATAATGCAGAAGTTACGAATCTGCGCCGGATTAGTTGATGCTGGTTGCGGCGCCTTAGCAAGTGAAATTGCAGGCATGAACCTAGCCTCGCTTTAGAGTCTTAGGAGAATTAACGTGTGCCGGCTTTGGCAGCAGCCTTAGCCATTGATGACTTCTTATTTGCTGCAGAGTTCTTATGGAGAACACCCTTTTGAACTGCGACATCTAGCGCCTGTGAGGCACTGCGGAGTTCAGTTGTGATTGCAGTTGAGTCACCAGCAGTTACTGCATCGCGGAATTTACGGACAGCGGTCTTGATAGATGAGCTCACTGACTTGTTGCGAAGGCGTGCCTTCTCATTGGTCTTAATGCGCTTAATCTGGGACTTGATATTTGCCACGCTGTGGTACTCCGGACTCTGGTAGTTGATGAAGGGTAAAGGTTACCCGTTCAGGCCTTAAGGCTCAAATTAGGCGGTAATGATGCCCGATGATGAGGCCCGGCGGCGCTTGCGGCCACCCTTAGGGGCCTCCTGCGCTACTGGCTCTTCGGCGTTAATAGATTCATGGAACTCGTGCTCGGTGGCATCTTTCTCATCGGCATCTTCATGCTTAGACGATGGGACATCAAGTTGTGGCATTGGCGCCTTCATCTTGACCGGCTCCATATGAATATGAATTCCACGACCACTGCAAGAATCACACGTTGTTGAGAAGGCCTCAATGAGTCCTTGGCCAACACGCTTACGTGTCATTTGAACAAGTCCTAGTGAAGTTACTTCGGCAACCTGATGCTTGGTGCGATCGCGGCCTAGTGATTCCACTAAGCGACGCAGAACCATTTCGCGGTTAGATTCAAGAATCATGTCGATGAAGTCAATAACAACGATTCCACCTAAGTCGCGAAGGCGAAGCTGACGAGCAATCTCTTCGGCCGCCTCTAAGTTATTTTTAGTAACAGTCTCTTCTAGGTTTCCACCCTTACCGATAAATTTACCGGTGTTAACATCGATAACAATCATGGCTTCGGTGCGATCGATTACAAGTGATCCGCCCGATGGCAGATAGACCTTGCGATCAAATGCCTTCGCCAGTTGTTCTTCAACGCGGAAGTCGGCAAATAAATCTCCGGTACCCGTGTACTTTTCAATCTTCGTTGTTAACTCTGGCGCAATGAATCCCAAGTAATTTGTAACTTCATCCCACGCGCTTGAACCTTGAACGGTTAGCTTGCGGAAATCTTCATTGAAGATATCGCGAATTACGCGCACTGCAAGATCTGGCTCTTGGTAGAGCGCGGCAGGTGGATGAAAGTTTGGATTCTGGCTCTTGGTATAAATATCATCCCATTGTGCTTTAAGACGGGCCACATCGCTGGTTAAATCTTCTTCGCTGACACCTTCTGCAGCGGTACGAACAATGACGCCAGCTTCTTCAGGAATAAGATTCTTCAGAATCGCCTTTAGTCGTGTGCGTTCAGTTTCAGGAAGACGCTTTGAAATACCAGACATACCGCCGCCAGGAACATAGACAACATAGCGACCTGGCAATGAAATTTGGCTAGTAAGGCGAGCGCCTTTTTGCCCGATTGGATCTTTAGTAACTTGTACAAGAACGCTTTGCCCACTCTTTAGAACTGTTTCAATCTTGCGTGGCTCTGACTCTGAAATACCTGCAGCATCCCAGTTCACTTCACCAGCGTATAAAACTGCGTTACGGCCCTTACCAATATCAACGAAGGCGGCCTCCATCGATGGAAGGACGTTCTGTACGCGACCTAAGTACACGTTACCGACGTATGAAACATTGCTATTGCGGTTTACATAGTGCTCAACCATGACGCCATCTTCAATAACGGCGATCTGTGTTCGATCGGCAATCTGGCGTACCAACATCTCGCGATCAACGTTTTCACGACGAGCTAAAAATTCACCATCGGTAATAATCGTTCCGCGCTTGCGATATGGCTCGCGATATTCACTTCGACCTTGGCGATCATTTCGCTCTGGTCGCTCACGTCGTGCGCCACGACGATCATTGCGCTCTGGGCGCTCGGTACGCGCTGGGCGCACTGGGCGCTCACGTACTTCGCGAACCTTTACAACGGTTACAACACCATCTTCTTCAACAGTCTCTCCTGAAGCAGCAGCACCCTCACTACCCGCTACGCGACGGCGACGGCGACGATGAGTTGTTCCCTCGGCTGAATCCTCTGTGCTCTCTTCACTGACTTCTTCAGTGCCGGCAACTTCGCTGCCTGGCTTACGGCGGCCACGGCCACCACGACGGCGACGGCGATTACGGTTTGCACGATCTTCGGCATCCTCAGCAGATGCAGGAGCATCACTCTTAACTGGCTCACTTGTTGGAGCTTCTGCAACGGCGGCCTTCTTGCGCACGGCCTTTGCTACTGGCTTTTCAGGCGCTGCTTGGAATATTGGAACCGGAACTGGCGCGGCCTTCTTGCGCACGGCCTTTTTCGGCTCTTCTAGAACTATCTCTGTGGTCTCTGCTTTAGCAGAGGCTTTCTTCACCGCACGCTTGCGCGGTGTTTTAGGCTCAATCGCCATGGCACCAAATCCTCTATGCGCTTTTTCAAGCGCTTATCTCGTTAAAAAATCCCCGTTTAGGTTTTTTTCACCTGTCCGCGCTGGGCTTTTGTCGCGAAGGATTCGCGAGCCGCGCTGAACTGTTGGCTAAGTATGGCAGAGGAGGGCGAAATTACCTACTTTAGCCCTTAGATCGAGCGTGAACGTTCTGCAAAAGGCCAAAACCGATCAGGGTGGCAAACATTGAGGAGCCACCATATGAGATGAAGGGCAATGGCACCCCAGTCATGGGCATAAGGCCCAAGGTCATTCCGATGTTTTCAAAGAGCTGAAAGGCGAACCAGGCAATAACGCCAGTGGTCATGAGCCTGCCAAAAGGGTCATTGGTTCGCCGTGCGATTGCAAAGGCTCGCATCAAAATAATGAAATATAAAATAAGAATGAGACCGCTTCCCAAAAAGCCTAACTCTTCTCCGGCAACTGTAAAAATAAAGTCAGTCTGTTGTTCGGGCACGAAACGTCCATTGGTTTGAGGACCGTTAAATAATCCAGTTCCGATTAATCCCCCAGAACCAACCGTGATTCGTGCTTGGCGAAGTTGATATCCGGCACCTTGCGTATCTGCATTTGGATTTACAAATGTTTGCAATCGATTGATTTGATATTGACTAATGACTCCCGTTTTAGTCGCAACAACTGCGCCAAGCACGGCAATGAGTAAAAGCCCAGCAACCCATTTAGATGGTGCGCCAGATACGGCGATAATCGTGACAACGGATGCGCTAATAATAAATACGGTCCCCATGTCAGGTTGTAAAATAATTAGTAGCACCGGAATTCCAGCAACAATTAAAGCTTGCAGTACATCCCGCGATGTAGGTTCATCGCTATCGTGGGATCGCTCCGACAAAAGCATCGACATACCAATAATGATTGCAATCTTGGCTAGCTCTGCTGGTTGGATCTGAAAGCCGCCAGGTAAAGCGATCCATGCACGCGCACCGTTGACAGTGCTTCCAAGGCCTGGAATCAAAACAATTGCTAACCCTAAAACGCCTAACCCCCAGAAAATCGGCGTGTAGGCGCGCAACAATCGATAATCAATAACCGTAGTTCCATATGCAAGTAATGCGCCGATTGCGATATTAATGATGTGGCGCTTCAAGTAATACTGCGGATCTAGCCCATTGCGGGCATACCAATCGCGCGTTGCGGCATAGACCAACAAAGTGCCAATCAATAGCAGCAAACCCACTGCAGCAGTCAGAACAGGGTCAAAGCCATGAAATATCGATGATCGTGATCGGCGGTATAAACGTTGGCGTGCAGAGATCTGACTCATGGCGCTACCTTTGGTTTAGTTGCTGGTGAAATTTTGGGTAGTTTTGTTGGTGGTTTTCCACCTGGGAATATCTCAGCCCCCGGAATTACTTTATTTCCCTTAACTCCAAAGAGGGCTTCATAAATCTTTCGTACGCCAACACCAGATGTAGATGCACCAAAGCCACCTTGGCTAACCATCATTACAACGGCATAGCGTGGGTTCTTGCTTGGCGCAAAGGATGCAAACCAGGATGTGTTGTCCTTAAGGGATCCGTTCAAGTTACGGCCAAAAACTTCTGCCGTACCTGTCTTTCCGCTAACTTCAATAGGAAAACCTGAAAACACTCCAGCACCAGTTCCGCTGATTACAACCTCACGAAGTGCTCCATGTAGGAACTTAATTGTTGATGGTTCTACAGGAAGCGTGCCAAGTTTCTTCGGTGTCATTGTTTTAACAACCGTGCCGTCCGTTTTCACTATTGCTTTGCCGACTAGCATCTGCCAAATAGTTCCACCGTTTGCGATTGCGGCATACATCTGGGTTAACTTAAGTGGCGTAACAACTGTATCGCCTTGGCCAATGGCAAAGTTAACGGCATCACCGGCGCGAATCTTGTCACCATCTACGCAGTTCTCTTGTGCAAGCAATAGTAAAAATGTCGTTTGTTGAGCTTTAGTTGCGCGCTCTTTGTAGTTGCAGTAGAAATCCTTATTGGCCGCATACCAACTCTTTTTGTAATCTCTATCGGCAAGTCTTGATGACGATTCAGATGGAAGATCGATTCCAACTTTTTGAGTGATATTGAAACCTTGAGCAGCTTTAAAGAAGTAGTCATTCGGCTTAGTCTTTGGATGCAAACCACCATCTCTAAGCCACTCATCAAATGCGATTCGATACCAAATAGTGTCGCAAGAGACTGCAATAGCCTTCTTTAAGCTCATAGTTCCCTGCGACTTACTTTCAAAGTTCTGGAATGCACGAGTTCCAACTTGAACTTCAGCTGGGCAGTTATACGCAGCATTTAAGTCATACCCTGCAGCTGCAGCTGCAATCACTGAGACGGATTTGAAAGTTGATGCCGGCGCATACAGACCTTGAAGCGCTCGAGACAAAGCAGGCACTGCCTTCTTTTCACTAAATAAATCAGATGCCTGCGCAACAGTTAAACCTTTTTCAAAGGCATTGGGGTCATATGTTGGATAGGACGCTAACGCCAAAATTCGACCTGTCTTAACATCCATAACAACGGCGGCACCTGAATCCGATGTATATCCATTTGCTCGCCCACGCTTTACTGCATCGGCAAGTGCGACTTCAACTGCGCCTTGTAAACGAGCATCGATCGAAGTCACTAAGTGATCACCAGCAATTGGCGCAGTATTTTGTCCCTGAGCGGTGATTGCCTCTTTGCGGTCAACAATGAGAGTTTTGATTCCAGGAATCCCTCGCAGATAAGAGTCGTACTCAATCTCTAAACCAGATTTTCCAATCGTCTCACTACGAAAATACGCCTTTCCATTTCCTGTAGCAAGATCCGTTTCAGTCATAGGGCCAACGTAACCAAGCACGTGCGCACCGTTAACACCAGCGTTACCTGGGTAGTTACGAATTGCCACAGGAGCGGCATCAACTCCCGGAAACTGATCAGAGCGTTCCACTATCTGCAAAGCAATGTCAGGAGATGCCTCTTTAGTAATTGGAATCGGTTGATAACGCGAACCTGTCCAACATCCCGCCTTTTGTCCTTTTGGCAATTCACCGCACAAACGTGTATTTCGATAGACATCGTTGTACTTTAATTTCAGCAGCTTGCTAAGGCGCTGCATGACCGCCACGCCTTTATCGGGCTGCTTATCGATTGCGATTCGGTCGATAGTAATGGCCAGACCCACCTTATTAAGGGCTAAAGGAACACCTGATGAATCAACTATTAAGCCTCTATTAGCTGGTGAAACGACATCACGACTTTGAATGCTCAAAGCCGCATTCTTATATTTGGGACCGGCTGCCACTTGTAAGTAAAACAATCTGCCAAAGAGTGCAACCATCAAGGAAACAATCAGAATTTGAACAACCATGAGGTTTAGTCGTGAACGTTGGTTCATATCTTTGATCTCGTATCTAGCGCAATATCATGTAGTAATGAAAATACAGGCAAACAGATCGGTGTAATTACTAAAGTCCACAGTGAAAAACCACAAATGGTCAAGAGAACTTGCCCGAAGCTTCCAGTTTGTACACCCAGCAGCACTCCGCTAATAACAAATAATGTTTCGGTCAGAAATACTGCGCTGGATATAAAAAGTGTAACTCCAACTGGATTGCCCTTAACATTTTCATTTCCAGAACCCAAGAACGAGATGACATACGAGCTGGCAACCATAATCAATGTCCACTGACCGATTGGTCCACTAGAAGTTGGTGAAAGATCCATTAGAAAGCCACTAGCGAAACCAGAAAAAGCAGCGACATCGGGGGTGCTTAGAATTGCCCATACAAGAGCAAAGATAAAGAAGATAGAAAATCCACCACCTGGAAGTCGAAATTGATTCACAATAACTTCTTGCACGCCGTATATGAGTATGAATATCGGTGCTGAAATCGATAACTGACGCGTAATCATGATGATTATTTCGTTGGTGAAGGTGAAGGCGTTACATAGATGGTAACTGTTGGAATAGGAGTTGGTTGTGGTTTTTGTGGAATCAAGGCATCCCCTGGATTAACTGTTGAAGCTGCAACCACTATGGCTACAACTCCTAGAGTTGCGAAATTTGTATACAGATGAACAGTTGCACTCTGTGCAATTGCACCTGCCGAATTATCTACAGCAGTTACATAGCCGACTGGAACTCCCGGTACAAATGGACGATTAGCCACGCTTCCACGCGAGAGCAAAACATCGCCAACTTTAACTGTGGTCTGATTATCAAGCAGCTGCAGGCTAGCCGAGCGGCTTCCACGGCCTGACAAAATACCGATTTGCTGGGTTCCAGCGATTCGTACACCAATTTTAAAAGCTGGATCTGTTGCCAACATAATTAACGATGTTTGCGAATAAACCTCTTTAACTACTCCTGCAATTCCATTTTCAGCCACGACCGTCATGTTCTTCTTGATTCCAGCGCTTGTGCCGGCATCGATAGTTATAGTCTGTGAAAAGGATTGACTTGAACCCTGACTGATTACCCGCGCATTGACAACTTTATATCCTGCAGTTCCTGCTAAATTTAAGATTGACTTAAGCTGCAGTAACTGTGCATCTGCATTTTTACGATTTAAAAGCGTGGCACGAAGCTTGGCATTATCTGTTCTGAGCTTTTCAATTTGATTTCTAGTACGCCCTAAGTGCGTAACATCAGAGAAGAAATTCTTGAATGGAGTAATAACTACACTTCCCGCACGTTGAAAAGGCGAAAGAATTGTCTGAGTTCCCTGGCGTGCACCTTCTAAAACTCCAACGCCACGCAAATCTAAAGTAATCAGAAAGAGCGCTGAAACAATGAGGACAATTAAGAGAAGTCGACTACGACCTTCACCGCCGTGACGCATCTCTAAATTGACCTATCGACGTGGTTCGGAGATTAGGACCTTCTCTAGGGCCTCAAACTCTTCGATGCACTTCCCGGAGCCTTCAACAACTGCATCCAGTGGACGCTCTGCTACGTGAATCGGCATTCCAGTCTCTTTACGAAGACGCTCATCGAGACCCTTCAATAGTGCGCCGCCACCAGTAAGAACGATTCCGCGGTCCATCAAATCTGATGCTAACTCTGGTGGAGTCTTATCAAGTGTTGATTTCACAGCGTTAACGATTGCATTGACTGGCTCTTCAATAGCTTTGCGAATCTCGGCAGCTGAAACGACGATTGTCTTTGGAAGACCTGTTGCTAAATCGCGACCACGAATCTCTGCATCGTTTTCGCCAGGGAGTTGATACGCAGATCCAATTGCCATCTTGATTTCTTCAGCGGTGCGCTCTCCCAAAAGAAGTGAGAATTCACGCTTAACCCAGTTAATAATCGATTGATCTAGCTCGTCACCACCAACACGGATCGAGAGTGATGTCACGATTCCGCCCAGTGAAATAACAGCAACTTCAGTTGTTCCTCCTCCGATATCAACAACCATGTTTCCAGTTGGTTCGTGGATTGGCAGTCCTGCGCCAATTGCTGCAGCCATTGGTTCTTCAATAATGTAAACCTTACGGGCACCTGCTGCATAGGCAGCATCCTTTACTGCGCGCTGTTCTACTCCAGTAATACCTGAAGGAACGCACACAACGATACGTGGCTTAGCTAAATAGCGACGACGGTGAACTTTTTGAATAAAGTAGCGCAGCATACGTTCAGTAGTTTCAAAGTCTGCAATAACTCCATCTTTTAATGGACGAATTGCTACGATGTTTCCAGGAGTACGGCCAATCATCTTCTTGGCCTCAAGACCAACAGCTAAAATTCCGCCAGTATCTTGGTTTACAGCGACCACAGATGGCTCATTTAAAACAATTCCACGTCCGCGCACGTAGACAAGGGTGTTTGCAGTACCCAAATCAACGGCCATGTCACGGCCGATAAATGACATTCTATTAGATGAGCTCATACTTTGGTTCTCCTTGATTATTTAGGGAAGAAAATTTCAATCTCACGCGCAGCAGATTCTGGAGAATCTGATCCGTGCACAATATTTTGTACGACTTTGGTTCCTTGATCACGAGCTAAGTCGCCGCGAATCGTTCCAGGGGCTGCAACAGTTGGATCTGTTACGCCAGCAAGTGAACGAAATCCTTCGATGACTCGATTACCTGATGCAACTATTGCGACAATCGGTCCTGACATCATGAACTCAACAAGCGGCTCATAAAATGGCTTACCGATGTGTTCGGCGTAGTGGCGCTCAAGTAAGGCTCGATCAGCGTTGAGCATACGTAGGGCTTCTATTGAGTAACCCTTAGTTTCAACTCGAGAGATAACTTCGCCGACTAAACCACGGCGAACGCCATCTGGCTTCACAAGGATCAATGTTTTCTCTGTACTCACCCGCGTAGTCTATTAGGCCTTTTCGGCTTGTGAAGCCACGTGGGCTGCGCGAGCGGCCTCGCCTTTTCGCCCCACAATGATGGCTGCGGCCCATAGGCCGATGAAAATCACCCCGATGAAGAAAAAGGATGGAACGACAAAGCCAAAGGCAATCATGAAAATCTGTAGAACTGAGGCGATTATGAAACCTGAACGTCGCTTGAGAAGGCCTGCAGCAAGAAAGAGCAGCAAGGAAACTATTCCACCGTATAGAAGTGCGCTAGATGTGTGGTCTTTGGTTGCAAGAAGTATCGCAAAACCCAAAGTCAAGCTCTCCATCACTAAAACTGAAGCTCCTAGAACTCTCACTGTGAAAACTTCTTTCGAAGATACGACCTTGCTTCTCCGACAGTGACAACAGAGCCGGTGACAATAATTCCAATTGTCTCTTCACTCAATGGACGGTGAGCATCTTTTACTGCTCGATCTAGCGCAGAGTCCAAATCACTAATTTCAAAGACCCTATCAACTCCAAAGATTGAGCTTGCAATTTTTTCTAAGTCACCAGATGACATGGCACGCGTCGATGAACTTTGAGTAACTATGACATGGTCTACAACTGGTTCTAACTCTTTCAAAATTCCAGTAGCGTCTTTGTCGCCAAAGACTCCAACAACTGCAATCAGCTCATCGAAATTAAATTCATTAAGTAAAGTATCGGCTAAGGCCTTTGCTCCATGTGGATTATGCGCCGCATCCAAGATTATTGTTGGATCACGATGAACTACTTCTGCTCGCCCAGGAGAAGTCACGGCAGCAAAGCCTGCACGCACAGCCTCAATATCTAGAGGTTGCTCGCCAAAGAAGGCTTCAACGGCAACTAATGCACTTGCTGCATTTGCAGCCTGATGCTTTCCATGAAGGGGTAAGAAGATTTCGTCGTACGTGTCATTGAGCCCCTGAATAGTTAATAGCTGCCCACCTACCGCAACTGCACGTGATGCAACTGAGTACTCAATGCCTTCGCGCACTACATCAGCGCCAACTTCTGCAGCCTTGCGGATTAACTCTTTTGCCGCTTCAGGCTCTTGCTGGGCAAGAACTATGAAGCCACCTTCTTTGATGATTCCAGCCTTTGTCGCTGCAATTTCATGCAGAGTTTGGCCCAGATACTCCATATGATCAAAGCCAATCGGTGTAATTACGCTGACGTCTGCATCAATGACATTGGTTGCATCCCATTCCCCGCCCATGCCAACTTCAATGACGGCAACGTCAACTGGGTGTTCGGCAAATGCTACAAAGCCCAGCGCGGTAACTGCTTCAAAGAATGAGATCGGGTGTTCAAACTTGGTATCCATTAAATCTAAGTACGCGGCAATATCATTGTAGGCAAAGATTAAATCCTTAGGATCTATCGGTTGCCCGTTGATAGAGATTCGTTCTAAATACGTTTCCAGATGCGGACTAGTAAAGCGCCCCGTGCGCAGGCCATGAGCAAACAAAAGCGAATCAATCATTCGAGCAGTTGTTGTCTTACCATTAGTGCCACCCACATGAATTGTTGGATACGTCAGTTGAGGCGACCCTAAGATATCGACAAGTGCTGCAATACGTTCAGTGGAGGGTGCAATACGAGTTTCAGGCCAGCGCGCTAGTAATGCCTTTTCAATAGCATCAATGCGTTCTTGATCATCGGGTGAAATAATCATGATGTTGGAAGTTGTGACAGTTGAGAAGTCAAACGTTCGATATCGGCAGTAGTTTTTTCTAAACGCTCACGAATCTCAACTACAACATTTTCTGGCGCCTTAGCCATAAAGCCTTGATTATTTAATTTAACTTCGGCAGTTTGCTTATCTTTTACAGCTGTTGCTAAATCCTTTTCAAGACGTGCACGTTCGGCAACGACATCGATAGAGCCTGTAAGGTCGAACTCAACTTTTACTGAACCAACTTCACAGTGCGCACTTGGTGTGATGTCGCCAAGTTCCAGGCGAAGTACAAAGGCCATTGCACCGGAATAATCGCTAATGTGCGCAGGGGCAATAAAACGAGCAGGAATCTTTTGAGAAGTCTTTATGCCTTGATCATTTCTAAATCTACGTACATCGGTGATGATCTCTTGAAGCTGGCCAATGAGCTTCTCTGAGGCCTTATCGACGTGCTCTGCGTGAGCAACGGGCCATGTGGCGATGACGAGAGACTCTCCCCCGGTCAAAGTGGTCCACATAGTTTCGGTAATAAAAGGCATGATCGGGTGCATTAATCGGAAGAGTTGATCTAAAACAAATCCCAAAACTCGTTTGGTGTTATCGGAATCTCCCGATGAAAAAGCTTCTTTAGAAAGCTCTAAATACCAGTCGCATAAATCATCCCATGCAAAGTGGTACATCAGCTCGCATGCACGGGCGAATTCATAACGCTCCAGAAGTGAGTCAACTTCAGAAATAGTCTCGGACAAGCGACTAAGAATCCATTTATCAATTGCATTCAGATCACTGACCAACGGAAGATCGCCTTCAGTTGTTGCGCCGTTCATCATTGCAAAGCGTGTTGCATTCCAAAGTTTGGTTGCAAAGTTACGTGATCCACCGATCCAGTCCTCCGCAAGGGCTTGATCCTTACCTGGATTCGCACCACGCGCTAAAGTAAATCGAAGTGCATCGGCGCCGTATTTATCCATGAACTCAATAGGATCGACCGTGTTGCCTTTAGATTTGGACATCTTCTTACCAAATTGATCGCGAACTAAACCATGTAATGCAATCGTATGGAATGGCTGAACACCATCCATCGCAAATAAACCAAACATCATCATTCGTGCTACCCAAAAGAACAAGATGTCATAGCCGGTTACAAGCACAGATGTTGGATAAAACTTCTTTAAGTCAGCGCTCTCATTGGGCCAACCCAAAGTTGAAAATGGCCACAACGCAGATGAGAACCATGTATCTAATACATCTGGATCTTGCGTGTAGCCATCTGGAGCGTGTTCACCAGGTCCGACAACTAATACTTCTCCCTCAGGTCCATACCAAACTGGAATTCGATGTCCCCACCATAATTGGCGAGAGATGCACCAATCGTGCATGTTATCAATCCAGTCAAAATATCGTGGAGCTAGTTCTTCAGGTTCGATTGTTACTCGACCATCTCGAACGGCATCTCCTGCAGCCTTTGCAAGCGGTGCAACCTTTACAAACCACTGTTTTGATAAACGTGGTTCAACTGTTGTATCGCAGCGCGAACAGTGACCTACTGCGTGAACATATGGACGCTTCTCATCCACGATGCGACCTTCTTCGCGCAACGCTTCAACTACTGCCTTGCGTGCATCAAAGCGATCCATGCCATCAAAGCGGGTACCAGATCCGGCCATCACGCCATGCTCATTCATGATGACAACAAATGCAACGTTATGACGCATCGCCATTTCAAAGTCATTGGGATCATGGGCAGCAGTTACCTTTACTGCTCCAGTTCCAAAATCTTGCTCAACTAACTCGTCCGCGATAATAGGAATATATCGATTAGCAAGTGGAAGTAGTACCTGCTTGCCAATCAGATGCTGATAGCGAACATCATCTGGATGAACTGCAACTGCTCCATCACCTAACATTGTTTCAGCACGGGTTGTCGCAACTGTAATTTGAATGTCACCTTCGCCATAACGAACCTGTACAAATTCACCGGCATCATCCTGGTGTTCAACTTCAATATCAGATAATGCCGTTAAGCAACGAGGGCACCAGTTAATAATTCTTTCAGCGCGATAGATAAGGCCTTGGTCATAAAGTTTCTTAAATATCGTTAAGACCGCAGTTGATAGTCCTGCATCCATTGTGAATGCTTCGCGCGACCAGTCAACACTGTCTCCTAGTCGACGCATCTGATCGAGAATTGCTCCACCAGATTCATCTTTCCATTGCCAGACTTTTGCAACAAAATCTTCACGACCCAAGTCATGTCGAGTTTGACCATTAGCTGCTAACTGTTTTTCAACAACATTTTGTGTAGCAATTCCTGCGTGATCCATTCCTGGTAACCACAACGCTTCAAAACCTTTCATGCGCTTCATACGTGTGAGCGTGTCCTGAAGTGTGTGATCTAGCGCATGACCAATGTGCAGTGAACCCGTGACATTGGGAGGCGGGATAACAATTGTGAAAGGTGGCTTTTCAGATGTTGCATCAGCCTTGAAGTAGCCAGCGGCGACCCACTTTTCATACAGGTCGGCTTCGATATCAGCTGGTGAAAAGCTAGAAGCTAGTTCGCGGGACATAGGGAGCAGTCTAGATTACGCGCTCTTCTCCTCTTGACCCTTTTGGCTTCGCGCACGCTTAGGAATATCACCTGTATGCAGGATGAACTCTGGCTGGGCACCAGTCTCGATGCATTCGCGGGTGACCAAAACCTTTGCAATATCGGTGCGACTTGGTACGTCATACATCAAAGAAAGTAGGACGGATTCCATGATTGCGCGAAGTCCTCGAGCACCAGTTCCACGAAGCAATGCGAGATCTGCAATTGCATCAAGGGCTTCTGGTGAAAACTCAAGGGCCACGTTATCTAGATCAAAGAGGCGCTGATACTGCTTGACCAGAGCATTTTTTGGTTCGGTAAGAATCTGCATGAGCGCTGGCTTATCAAGATTTTCAACGCTTGTCAGAACTGGAAGGCGACCGATAAATTCAGGAATCATTCCAAACTTCAATAAATCTTCTGGCATGACATCGGCAAAGATATCGCGACGGTTCTTTTCTTCTGCGCTCTGAAGTTCAGCTCCAAAGCCAACACCTGATGAACCACTGCGCGCTTCAATAATCTTTTCAAGACCAGAGAATGCTCCACCGACGATAAAGAGAACATTGGTTGTATCAATCTGAATAAATTCTTGGTGTGGGTGCTTACGGCCACCCTGTGGTGGAACAGATGCAACTGTTCCTTCTAGAATCTTAAGAAGAGCTTGCTGAACACCTTCACCCGAAACATCGCGAGTGATAGATGGGTTTTCAGCCTTACGTGCCACCTTATCGATCTCATCGATATAGATAATTCCAGTTTCAGCCTTCTTCACATCGTAATCTGCTGCCTGCAAAAGCTTGAGAAGAATATTCTCAACATCTTCACCAACATAGCCTGCTTCAGTCAGTGCAGTTGCATCTGCAATAGCGAATGGAACATTGAGCATACGTGCAAGTGTTTGCGCCATCAGCGTCTTGCCGCAACCCGTTGGTCCCAAGAGAAGAATGTTTGACTTCGCTAGTTCAATTCCATCTTCATTACGTGAGTCCCCTGATTGCACACGCTTGTAGTGGTTATAGACGGCGACAGAGAGAGACTTCTTTGCTCGATCTTGTCCAAT
>CAIXPV010000044.1 GCA_903921405.1 uncultured Actinomycetes bacterium | reverse complement strand
AGGTTCTTAAGTGCGCTTACTACTTTAGTCAGGGAATCCTTAGCATCACCAAAGAGAAGTGTGGTTTTTGGCTCGTAGAGCAAATCATTTTCAATTCCAGCAAAACCTGGGCGCATCGAACGCTTTAAGAAGATTACATTTGCTGCGTTAGCAACTTGCAGAATTGGCATTCCATAGATTGGGCAACCTGGAGTATTTTCTGCCGCTGGATTTACTACGTCGTTTGCTCCAATAACAATTGCAACATCGGTCTGACTAAAAGTTGGATTAATCTCATCCATCTCCTCTAGTTGATCATAAGGAACATTTGCTTCAGCCAGTAGAACGTTCATGTGTCCTGGCATGCGACCTGCAACTGGGTGAATTCCATAAGCAACATCAATGCCCTTAGAAATCATTAAGTCTGCAAGTTCGCGGACTGTGTGCTGTGCTTGTGCAACAGCTAAACCAAAGCCAGGAACGATTACTACACGACGTGCATAGTTCAGCAAGATCGCTACGTCATCAGGTGAGCCTGAACGCACTGGACGCTCTTCTGCCGAATCTGATGCAGCTTGTGGCTTTGCGGTAAATGCACCGAACAAAGTTCCAAAGAGTGAACGACCCATGGCTTCGGCCATAAGACGCGTCAGAATTGTTCCTGAAGCGCCAACTAAAGTTCCAGCGATAATAAGTAGTACTGAATCAAGCACATAACCACTTGCTGCCACAGTTAAACCAGTAAAGGCGTTCAACAGTGAGATAACAATTGGAACATCTGCGCCACCAACTGGCAGTACAAAGAGCACGCCAAAGAGAAGCGATAATCCAGCTAGAACAAGCAGAGGTGTTGTTCCAAGTGCTGCAACAACCCAACCACCAACGCCAATAACGCTCACCAAAGTGGCAGCAATAATAAAGCGGCCCGCAGGGAAAATAACTGGGCGAGTAGTCATGAGCTCTTGCAACTTCATGAAGGTAATAACAGATCCGCTGAATGAAACGCAGCCCACGATTACCGTGAATACTGTAAAGATAACTTCGGCCTTTGTTGCTCCGCTACCAAGGTGTAAGTACTCAACGATTGCAACAAGTGCAGCTGCGCCACCACCAACACCATTAAATAGTGCAACGAGTTGTGGCATCTGAGTCATTTCAACTTTACGTGCAGCAGGTACACCTATGGCTAAACCAACGGTCATTGCACCAAGAATCCAACCAAGGTGATGAAGTGGAAGTGCGTGAGCAACTCCAGTCTTAGGAGCTACAACAAAGAAGAAGACAACGATTGTCGCCAACGTTGCACCAAATGCGCCAATTAAGTTTCCTCGACGCGCAGTCTTTGGATGTGACAAGCCTTTTAGGGCAAGGATGAAGGCGACACCAGCAGCTAGGCCAATGAGGTCATACAGAGTGCGGCTCATTTCTTTTTTCCTTTGAACATTTCAAGCATTCGATCGGTAACGACGAAGCCGCCAACCATGTTGATTGTCGCCAGAACAATTGCGGCAACCGCAAGTCCGAGCTCCAAATTTGTTGAACTGTGGTCGGCCACAATGATTGCGCCAACCAAAATCACTCCGTGAATCGCATTAGCACCCGACATAAGCGGAGTGTGTAGCGTGGAAGAGACTTTAGATACGACTTCAAACCCGACGAAGACCGCTAATACGAAGATCGAAATAACTGCAATCGGCTCCATTTACTTACCTCCCGCATTTCTACGTGATCCGCCATGCGTTACTGCGGCTCCATTAATGATTTCATCCTCAAAATCGAGGTTAAATGCAACGGCAGCCTCATCTTTAGCTGCTGTTGTAAAGAGAGTAAGAAGATTGACAACGTTACGTGAATAAAGGAATGAAGCGTGGAATGGAAGTTGGCTTGGAACATCTTTTCCGCCCCAGATTCGCACTCCATTGGCAGTTGAAACAATTTCTCCTGGCTTTGAACCTTCTACGTTGCCGCCAGTTTCTGCAGCTAAGTCAATGATGATTGTTCCTGGAGCCATTGAGTCAACCATTGCCTTAGTCATCAAGCGTGGTGCTTGGCGACCAGGAACGGCTGCAGTTGTAATAACTACATGTGATTTAGCGATGTATGGAGTAAGAAGTGCTTGCTGTTGCGCTGCACGATCCTCTGTCATCTCGCGTGCATAACCGCCAGTGCCTTCTAGCGCTTCAAGTTCTAACTCAATAAATGTTGCACCCATTGAACGAACTTCATCGGCCGATGCAGGTCGCACATCGTATGCAGATACAACTGCACCTAAGCGACGTGCAGTTGCAATTGCTTGCAGACCTGCAACGCCTGCACCAAGAACTAAGACTTGTGCAGGAGTAACAGTTCCTGCAGCAGTCATAAGCATTGGGAAAAAGCGTGGAGATAATTCAGCGCCAACTAATGCAGCGCGATAACCTGCACACAAAGCTTGCGAAGAAAGTGCATCCATTGATTGAGCACGCGAAATGCGTGGGACAAGTTCTAATGAGAATGCAGTAACTCCGGCAGCGACAGCGGCATCAATTGAATCAACTGCAGTAACGGGTGACATGAAACTGAGAGTCACTGCGCCTTTCTTCAAAGTAGCCATCTGGGCTGGTGTTAAAGGCTGTACAGATAGAACGGCATCAGCGGCGCTGAGAACTTCACCATTCGAGATCGTCGCACCAGCGCTTACGTAATCAGCATCTGTTGCTTGCGAGTGAACTCCGGCTCCGGATTCGATAACAACATCGAAACCTAGTCGAGTTAATTTATTGATAATGTCTGGAACAAGCGCCACGCGCTTTTCCCCATCACGAATTTCTTTAGGTACGGCTATGCGCATGCGCCAAATACTAGTGCTTGGATCCTTTAAGGTCACCATTTACTAGGTGGTAAAGCAAAGATTGAATCGTTGTACGACGATGATATGCCTCACGCCAGATAACAGATCTTGTTCCGTCTATCACAGAGGCCTCTACCTCTTCACCGCGATGTGCAGGTAAACAATGCATGAACACTGAATCTTTTTGTGTCAGAGACATTAAATTTTCTGTTACCGCAAATGGTGAGAGTGCCAGCACTTTTTCTTCACGTTCATTGTCAGGATCTCCCATAGACATCCATACATCGGTGTATAAAACGCTCGCATCTTTAGCAGCAGCTTCTGCATCATGAAGTACTTCAACTTTTCCGCCACTTTGTTCTGCAATTTTTTGTGCAATTTCAACAACATGTGGATTAGGCGCCCATGCACCTTCTGGTGTTGCAGTGACAACATGTGCACCCATGATCGCACCCATGATTAACCACGCATGAGACATATTGTTACCGTCACCTAAATAAACAAATTTGCGACCTGCGATATCTTTTCCAAACTGTTCGCGAATTGTTAACCAATCGGCAAGTAACTGTGTTGGGTGATCATCATCGGTTAAGGCATTAATGACTGGAATCGAAGCATTCGCGCCGAGTTCATTAACATCAGATTGTGCAAAAGTTCTAATAATCAATGCGCTGCAGTAGCCACTGATAATTCGTGCAGTATCTGCAATAGTTTCACCACGGCCGAGTTGTAACTCATCACCGCGGATGAATATTGGTGTTCCACCTAAGTGGGCTACGGCCGTTTCTGAGGACAGGCGAGTTCGGGTTGAAGGCTTAGTCATATAAATGGCTACGGATTTATTTGCCAATGCGGTATTAGATCGCAAGGGATTTTTCGCAAAATCGGCGGCGGTATCCAGCAAAAGCTCAACATCGGCTCGGCACAGGTCTTGGGTGCGCAGTAAGTCCTTCATTTGCGAATTCTACCCGTAGTTTTGCCGCGCTCACAGGTATTCTTATCTACCTCATGGGAATCTTTAGAAAATCAGGTAACGAGACCGAAGGCAGCACTGACCTCTTAACTCGCCCTGTCCTTGAAGAAGATGATGGTGGTCATGATCGCTTTGCGCACTATGTGAAAAAAGAGAAGATTGTTGAGTCGGCCGTAACTGGCAAATCAGTGCGTGCGTTGTGTGGAAAAAAATGGACCCCATCACGCGATCCAGAGAAATACCCCATCTGCCCTACATGTAAAGAGATCTACGCCGGCCTTAAGCCAGCCCCTGAAGATTCATAGCAATGAGGCGCTCGTTTTCTATCGTGCTCTCAGTGGCTCTAGTTATAACTTTATCTACACATGGTGTTGCACGAGCCGATGAAAAGCAGCCGCGAAAGATTGTAAGCGGCTGGATTCCATATTATTCAGTGCGAACGGTTATGCCCTTTATCAAGAAGTTACCCACTACTGAGGCAGCTTTACCAAGTTCACCAGTGACATGTGAGCCAAATGAGTATTCACCCGAAGACATAGCGGCCCTCAATTCATCCTATCTATTTACTAATAAAGATTTGATGAAAGAGGTAATGCCCTTTTGGTACACGCTGAAAGCTCCAACGGTTATTCGAGATGATTATTCAACGGGTAATCCTTCATGGCCAATGGATGATGCTCTGTGCCTGATGCGCAAGTCTGGAGTAAAAATAATTCCAACGATGACTGATGGCACTTCAAAGTTGGTGCTATCTGGGTATTTAGCTAACTCTGTAACCCGTACAACAATCGTTAAATCGATTGTAGATTTGGTAAATATAAAGAACTTCGATGGAATCGATTTAGATTATGAAGGTTTTGCATTTGTCGATGGCAGCGCAACTTGGGCTAAGACTGCGCCTAATTGGGTTCTATTCATTAAAGAGTTAAGTGTTGCACTACATGCATCACAAAAATTACTTTCAGTTTCAACTCCGTATGCATTTAACCCAAGTGAAAAAGCAAAGGGCTATACGGTTTATTCGTGGGCAGAGATCGCATCAAGCATCGATCGCTTACGCATAATGACTTATGACTATTCAGTTGCAAAGCCAGGTCCCATTGGCCCAATAAGCTGGACAGAAAAAACATTGCAGTATGCAATAAGTGTCATGGCATCCTCGAAAGTATTCATTGGTCTTCCCGGATATGGCAGAGATTGGATCACGGCGGTGCAAGGTACGTGTCCTGTTTCAGCACCACCAGGACTAATCGGAGGAGCTAAAGCGGCGACATTTAAGATGAACTACGCCGCAGCCAAGGCGATAATTGACGGTGCAACTCCAATCTTCGATGAGAAATTTAGCGAAGCAACTTACTCGTATAAAAAGGTATTCAATGGATTAACCGCTAAAGGCGCATCCACAAGCTGCAGTGTCAATAGAACGGTGTGGTATCAAAGTGACCGCAGTTATTCTGAACGAACAAAACTTGTTGGAAAGTATCAATTAGGTGGTGTTGCGCTCTGGACACTTGGAATGGAAGATCCAACAGCAACAACTGCCATGCGCACTGTTGCACTCGATACTGCGCCGGAAACTGTT
>CAIXPV010000043.1 GCA_903921405.1 uncultured Actinomycetes bacterium | reverse complement strand
GCACGTCGGTAACATACGTACCGCCCTTTTTGATTGGGCATACGCTCGTCACACTGGTGGAACATTTCTATTTAGAATTGAAGATACCGATACAACGCGTGTAACCGATGAATACATCAATGCCGCCATTGATACGTTGAAGTGGCTAGGTCTTGATTGGGATGAGGGTCCAGAGGTTGGTGGAGAAAATGGTCCCTATTTACAATCTAAACGTCTAGATATCTACGCACATTGGGCAGCAAAGTTCATCGAACAAAAGGATGCTTACTTTTGTTACTGCTCACCTGAAGAACTCGAAGCGGTACGTGAAGCCCAGCGCGCAGCTAACGTTGCGCCAGGCTACAACCGCCACTGTCGCGATTTAACGCCAGAGCAGATAACGGCTTATAAGGCAGAGGGCCGTGCCGGAGTAGTGCGCATGCGAATGCCTGATGGTGGAACGACATTTAACGACTTAATCCGTGGAGAGATGGCCTTTGATCATAAGTTCGTGCCCGACTTTGTTTTAGCACGGGCCGATGGATCACCTCTTTATACATTGGCCGTTGCCGTTGATGATATTTTAATGAAGGTCACGCACATTTTACGTGGAGAAGATTTACTCTCATCTACTCCACGCCAGATTCGCGTGTATCAAGCTATGGGAGTAGCACCAGAGGATTACCCAGTTTTTGCTCACCTTCCATTTGTAATGGGCGCAGATAATGCCAAACTATCAAAACGCAACGGAGAAGTATCTATTGCTTGGTATCGTGACAAAGGATTTCTTCCTGAAGCGATTTGTAACTATTTAGCACTGTTAGGTTGGTCGCCAGGAGATGATCGCGAGAACGTAACAATGAAAGAGCTGTGCGAACTGTTCACTGTTGAAAAGGTAAATAGTTCACCTGCACGCTTTGATATGAAGAAGCTTGAAGCCATTAACGGTGACAAGATTCGCGCACTTACTATTGATGAGTTCCTCACATGGGTTCTGCCATTTCTTATTAAGGCTGAAGTTATTTCTGGTTCTGTAGAAGAGATTGATTTGGTCAAGCGTGCTTTGCCAATCATTCAAGAACGCATTGTTATGTTTAGTGAAGTTCCAGCTATGTTGAAATTCCTCTTTGTTAAGGATTTTGCGATCGAGCAGGATTGCCTTGCTAAGGTCACAGATGATGGAGCAAAGGCCGTTCTAGAACGATCGCTAAAAGAGCTAGAGCCACTGAGCGATTGGACTCATGCCAGCATTGAAACTGCACTTCGCTCATCGCTCATCGAAGATATGGGGTTAAAGCCTCGCATTGCATTCGGTGCAGTACGTATTGCAGCCACTGGAAGCACGATTTCACCGCCACTCTTTGAATCGATGGAATTACTGGGTAAAGAGGCCTCATTAGCCCGAATCTCGGCGGCATTAGCACTGTGATTGCGCTGGTATTCTTTGCCACTGCAGTACAAGTATAAAAACTTGGGGTATGGGGTAATTGGCAGCCCTGCTGATTCTGGTTCAGTAAGTCTAGGTTCGAGTCCTGGTACCCCAGCGAACTACAACTTCAT
>CAIXPV010000042.1 GCA_903921405.1 uncultured Actinomycetes bacterium | reverse complement strand
TTAGCGTTGTATGAAAAAGCCCCCCACGAGGCTGTTGCTACTTTGGAGCAGATTGAGCAAACGCTTTTTTCTGATCAACCGAGCGCATATGCCCACGTTGCAGAGGTTGATGGCTACGTCATAGGAATCTCAATTTGGTTTCTTAATTACTCAACCTGGCTTGGTAAGCCTGGAATCTATCTTGAAGATCTCTACGTTGATCCAGTTCATCGAGGCAAAGGCTTAGGCCTGGCACTGTTAAAAGAGCTCGCTACTATCTGCGTTGAACGCGGATACGAGCGTCTGCAATGGTGGGTTCTAGATTGGAATGAACCATCGATTGAGTTCTATAAATCCCTCGGCGCAGAGGCCATGGATGAATGGACCGTTTATCGAGTTAGCGGAGAAGCGTTAAGAAAACTAGGTTCTTAACTTAGGCTGTTGGTGCCTCAGCTAAATCCCCTGGACTATCAGGAGATTCGACTTTAGGTGCTCCCTTGAAAGTAAATACCGCTTCGGCGCCTTCACCTTCGGCATCGACAACGATAATCTCACCGGCTTTGAGCTCGCCAAAGAGGATTCGCTCAGAGAGTGCATCTTCGATCTCACGTTGAATTGTTCGACGAAGTGGGCGTGCACCAAGAAGTGGATCGTAACCACGGGCAGCAAGTAAGTCTTTTGCTGCAGGAGTTAATTCGATGCCCATATCCTTTGCTTGCAAACGATCATCAAGGTTCTTAATCATCAAATCAACGATCTGAACGATCTGATCCTTAGTGAGCTGGTGGAAGACGATTACATCATCGATACGGTTGAGGAACTCAGGGCGGAAGTGCGTCTTAAGCTCATCGCTAACCTTGCCCTTCATGCGCTCGTAGTTAGTTACATCATCATCGCTATTTGCAAAACCAAGACCCAGGCTCTTTGAAATATCTCGAGTTCCAAGGTTGGTAGTCATAATGATTACCGTGTTTTTAAAGTCAACGGTGCGGCCCTGTGAATCTGTTAGGCGACCATCTTCTAATACCTGTAGAAGTGAGTTAAAGATATCTGGGTGTGCTTTTTCGATCTCATCGAATAGAACTACCGAGAATGGGCGACGGCGAACTTTTTCAGTTAACTGTCCACCTTCGTCGTAACCAACGTAGCCTGGAGGTGCACCAAACAAACGTGAAGCAGTATGGCGCTCTGAATACTCAGACATATCCAACTGGATTAATGCATCTTGATCACCAAATAAGAAGGATGCCAATGTTCGGGATAGTTCAGTCTTACCAACACCCGATGGGCCGGCAAAGATAAATGATCCACCAGGACGGCGTGGATCTTTAAGGCCTGCACGTGTACGACGAATCGCTTGAGACAACGCCTTGATTGCCTGATCTTGACCGATAACGCGGTTATGAAGTTCATCTTCCATGCGAAGCAGACGCGCGGTCTCTTCTTCGGTTAACTTAAATACTGGAATACCGGTTGAGGCTGACAGTACTTGTGCGATTAACTCTTCATCAACTTCAGTGACCTTATCTAAGTCAGTTGCTTTCCAATTCTTTTCAGCTTCATGCTTTTCTGCGATAAGTGTCTTCTCTTTATCGCGTAGCGCTGCCGCTTTTTCAAAATCCTGACCGTCAATTGCAGACTCTTTTTCCTTGCGTGCATCAGCGATTTTTTCATCAAATGCGCGAAGCTCTGCTGGAGCAGTCATGCGCTTAATGCGTAGGCGTGAGCCAGCCTCATCAATAAGATCGATCGCCTTATCTGGCAAGAAACGATCTGAAACATATCTGTCAGCAAGATTTGCTGCCGCAGCTAGTGCGCCATCGGTAATCGATACGCGGTGATGCGTTTCGTAACGATCGCGTAGGCCTTTCAAAATCTCAATTGTGTGTGCGACTGATGGCTCTTTGACTTGAATCGGTTGAAAACGTCGCTCAAGTGCGGCATCTTTTTCAACATGCTTGCGATACTCATCCAGAGTGGTTGCACCGATTGTCTGTAACTCACCACGTGCCAACATAGGCTTCAAGATGCTTGCGGCATCGATTGCACCTTCTGCTGCGCCTGCACCAACAAGGGTGTGAATCTCATCGATGAAGAGAATAATGTCGCCGCGAGTTTTGATCTCTTTTAGAACCTACTTCAAGCGCTCTTCGAAATCTCCGCGGTAGCGACTGCCTGCAACGAGTGCGCCCAAATCTAATGAGTACAGCTGCTTATCTTTTAAAGTTTCAGGAACATCGTTCTTGTAAATCGCTTGAGCAAGACCTTCGACAACAGCTGTTTTACCAACGCCTGGCTCGCCAATTAATACTGGGTTGTTCTTGGTACGACGTGAAAGAACTTGCATCACACGTTCGATTTCATTTTCGCGACCGATAACTGGATCTAACTTTCCTTCGCGTGCAGCTTGGGTAAGGTTGCGTCCAAATTGATCAAGAACTAATGATGTTGACGGTGTTCCTTCTGCAGGTCCACCTTGCGTTACGGCCTCTTTACCTTGGTAACCTGATAAAAGTTGAATTACTTGTTGGCGAACTCGATTTAAATCTGCACCGAGTTTTACAAGTACCTGTGCGGCAACGCCTTCACCTTCGCGAATTAAACCGAGCAAAATATGTTCAGTGCCGATGTAATTATGGCCAAGCTGCAACGCTTCGCGTAGCGAGAGCTCTAAGACTTTCTTTGCACGTGGAGTAAATGGGATATGGCCACTTGGAGCTTGCTGTCCTTGGCCAATGATCTCTTCAACCTGGGCGCGAACACCTTCAAGTGAGATCCCAAGTGACTCCAACGCCTTAGCGGCGACGCCTTCGCCTTCATGAATAAGGCCCAGCAAAATATGCTCTGTGCCGATGTAGTTGTGATTGAGCATGCGAGCTTCTTCTTGGGCCAGCACAACAACACGGCGGGCTCGGTCGGTAAAGCGCTCAAACATGGGCTCACTCCTTCTTATTCGTTTCATTAAGCCTAATACCTACTGGCCACAGCCCGCGAGGTGGATAGCTCGTTGCAGTTATAACCCTAGAAGTAGGGGGTTTATGCCCGAAAAGGCCACGATCTAGGGGAGTTTTTTTAACATTCTGGTATTTCCCAGGGTATTTGGCTTGGCAGATTCCAAATCTAAGAACTCAGCCACACCGGCATCGTATGAACGCAGAAGTTCGGCATAGATCTCTGGGTCCACGGGAGTGCCTTCGATAACGTCAAAGCCATGGCGGCCAAAGAACTCGGTTTCAAAGGTAAGGCAGAAGATGCGCTTAACTCCAAGATTTTCAGCCCTAGTAATGACTGCTTCAAGAATTGCATGCCCTATCCCTTTGCCACGAAGGTTTTCGTCAACGGCAACAGTACGAACTTCAGCCAAGTCCTCCCACAGCACGTGCAGAGCGCCGCATCCAACGACCTTGTCGTTATCAACTGCAACTGTGAACTCTTGGACGCTTTCATACAACGTTACAGTCTCTTTGGAAAGAAGTCTGCCCTCGGGAGCATAGGAATCAATAAGGGCGCGAATACCTTTAATGTCACTTGTTCGAGCTGAACGAATCTCCACAATTAATCGCTTTCAGGTTTTACTAATGGAAATAAAATAGTTTCGCGAATTCCTAGACCAGTTAAAGCCATCAGTAAACGATCCACACCCATACCCATTCCACCAGTTGGTGGCATTGCAAACTCCATTGCTCGCAAGAAATCTTCATCTACTTGCATCGCTTCTAAATCACCCTTAGAGCCTAATGTTGACTGTTCAACCAAACGATCACGTTGAATTACCGGATCAATGAGCTCTGAATATCCAGTTGCTAATTCAAAACCATCGACATAGAGATCCCATTTTTCAACAACACCTGGAATTTCGCGGTGGGCACGCACCAGTGGAGATGTATCAACGGGAAATCCCATAACAAAGGTAGGTTCAATCAACTGATCTTTAGCAACATGTTCAAAGATTTCTTCAGCTAACTTTCCCGTAATCCACTTAGGATCAATCTTCATACCTAGTTTTGTTGCAATTGTTTTTAACTCATCAATATGTGTAAGTGCGCTGACCTTTTGGCCAACACCCTCTGAAATAGCGTCATAGAGCGATATTTCTCGCCAACTTCCACCTAAATCGGCTTGACGCCCATCATGGTGAGTAACCACATGTGAACCTGCAACCGCTAAAGCAGCATTTTGAACAAGTGAGCGAGTTAGTTCGGCGATGGATTTCCAGTCGCCATAGGCCTGATAGCTCTCGATCATTACAAACTCTGGTGAGTGCGATGAGTCAGCGCCTTCATTGCGGAAGTTTCGATTGATCTCAAAGACGCGTTCAATGCCACCGACTACGCAACGCTTCAAAAATAGCTCAGGCGCAATGCGCAAGAACAACTCCATGTCATAGGCGTTAGAAAAAGACTTAAACGGGCGGGCAGCGGCGCCACCATGCATGACCTGCAACATAGGGGTTTCAACTTCAATGAAATCAGCCTTTGCAAAAGTCTCGCGCAGTGAGCTCATAACCATCGGGCGCAATCGCGCATTAGCGCGCGCTTCTGGGCGCACAATTAAATCGACGTAGCGCATGCGGACGCGCGTCTCCTCAGACATTGGTTTGTGATCATTTGGTAAAGGTCGCAATGATTTAGAAGCTAACGTCCACGAATTAGCAAGGATTGAAAGCTCTCCGCGCTTTGAAGTAATTATTTCACCAGTCACTGAAACTATGTCCCCTAAATCAATATCAGACTTCCATGAATCAATTGACTCTTGACCAACTTTGTCTAACGAAAACATCGCTTGAAGTTCAGTTCCATCACCTTCACGCAAAGTTGCAAAACAAAGTTTCCCTGTATCGCGCTTAAATATTATGCGGCCCGTCAGGCTTTCAGTAACGCCAGTTGCAACATCAATCTCTAGGCCCTCATGCTCGGCGCGAACTGTTTTTAGTGACTTTGTTCGAGGCACTGAAACTGGGTATGGCTCAACCCCGCCCTCAATTAGCGCTGCGCGCTTTTCACGGCGAATCCGCAACTGTTCTGGCAGGTCTTCTTCGATAGATGGATTTTCAGTACTCATAGTGAGGGGAAGTCTAGCGACTCAAGCATTTCGTTCGTGAATTAAGCGAAGGCCAATCAAGGTTAAATCTGGCTCATGTTTATCTATAGTTTCTGAGACACCAATAATTAGTGGGGCTAAACCACCTGTGGCGATAACCGTTGGTTTGCCCGAATATGACTCGGCCAGTTCTGCAGTTATTCGATCAACTAAGCCATCAACTTGGCCAGCAAAACCGAAGATTGTGCCCGACTGCAAAGCTTCAACGGTATTTTTGCCTATGACATTTTTAGGTCGTACAAGTTCAACTTTACGAAGTTGAGCGGCGCGTGCAGCTAGCGCGTCCACTGAGATTTCAATGCCCGGGGCAAGTGCTCCACCTAAAAACTCACCTTTAGGCGAGACGACATCTAAATTAGTTGAAGTTCCGAAATCAACAACAATCGCCGGGCCCCCAAATAATGTGTGCGCAGCAAGCGTATTAACTATACGGTCGGCACCAATCTCCTTTGGATTATCAACCAATAAAGGAACGCCAGTCTTGATTCCTGGCTCAACTATGGTTGTTCGAACGTCGGCAAAATAGTCTGCAATCATGCTACGAAGTTCACGCAATGTTGCTGGCACGGTAGAGCAAATTGATAATCCAGTAACAGTGAAATCTTCAACTAAAGAACGGTACTGCAACCATAATTCATCGGCAGTACTGCGCGGATCGGTTTTAACGCGCCATGAACGTATAAGTTCGTCGCCATCAAAAATTCCTAAAACAGTATTTGTATTACCTACATCAATTGTTAGCAGCATTAGGCACCCATTCGCATATTATCTATAAGTCGCACGCCATCTATCCAACCAGCGATAATCGCACGTTTATGTTTTGTCATATCAGTAGCTTCAGTAAAATCATCTTCATCCACGATTACCGCATAGTCGCACTTGAAGGACGAATCAGTTGCAATTGTGGTTGAAATTATCTCTTGCGCAATTGCAACAGTTGGAGCTAAGCGAGCCGCAGCCATTGCTCGGTAAATCACATTCGCACTAATGCGACCCTCAGGTGTTAGGCGAACATTGCGCGATGACAGTGCCAGGCCGTCAAATTCTCGAACGGTAGGTACTCCAATTATTTCAACGGATTTTTTTAAGGCTCGTATAATCTGTAGTTGCTGGAAGTCCTTCTCGCCAAAAATCGCTGTATCGGGTTTTACAATCTCAAATAATCTACTAACGACCGTTACAACACCATCGAAATGTCCCGGTCTGGATGCGCCTTCATATATATCTCCCAGTGGCCCTGCATGTAGTTTTGTAATCTCTCCGGGATAAATCTCTTCGTAATCAGGCATCCAAATCTCGGTTGCACCGGCCAGAGTTGCTAGCTGAATATCGCGCTCCGGTGAGCGGGGATATTTCACTATATCTTCTTCGTTTTCAAATTGAAGTGGATTAACAAAGATGCTCACGACAACTTCTTTGCTCATTGAACGTGCACGCTTAATCAACGCTTGGTGGCCTTTATGCAAGGCGCCCATCGTTGGCACTAATACGCTCATATGGCTCCAGTCCTTTCAGGTACCGGGCGAGGTGTTTTAAGTTTACGGCCTATCGGGCAATTGCGCCAAAAGTTGCTTTATCGGCCCATGTGTCAGCAGTATCGCTGCTGGATCGACTTCACACCATGGTTCTAGAACAAATCTGCGCTCATGCGCCCGAGGATGCGGTAATTCCAGTTCTTCGCTGTGACTGATTATCGAACCGTATTGAATTAGATCTAAATCTATTGTTCGTGGTCCCCAGCGTTCATTGCGCTGCCTTCCTAGCGTTTTCTCAATCCCATGCATTACTGATAATAAGTCCAGTGCCGGAAGCTCACTTTCTACGATGCACACTGCATTTACATAATCTGGTTGTTGTGGTCCACCAACTGGGGCAGTTGTGTAATAAGAAGAAACGGCTTGCACATCACTTGCTTCTCGCAATAGAGCTATAGCTAAATCTACGTTAGCGCGTGGATCTCCAATATTTGCACCCAGGGCAATTACTGCTTTCATCGCGTTCGAGTAATCGCTACTGCAATATCTGTAACTTGTACGCCGACAGGTGCTTGGGGTTTATGAACCGTTACCGTTACTTCCAAAGCTTTTTCCTGTGAATTAAGAATCTTTTCAGCAATGCGACCAGCTAGTTTTTCAATCAATGAAACGGGATCGCTTGTAATCTCATTGACTACCAACTCAGTTATCAAGCCATAGTTAACCGTGTCTTCTATGTCATCACTCAACGATGCAGCCAATAAGTCCACGTGCATTAAAACGTCGACGAAAAAATCCTGACCATTGGTGCGTTCGTGATCAAATAGGCCGTGATAGCCAAAACCATGGATTCCAGTTATGAGTATCGAGTCGCTCATGCCGACAACACATCTTTATGGGGCTTCACAGAGTGAACTCTAACTCCCCAGATTCCACTTGTGCCAAGTCGCTTAGTCAAAGCAATTGAGGCGATTTCACGCTCATCAGGCGTATCGGCGCCTAAGAATCGTTTGCGTGAGCCGCCGACAAGTACCCGGTATCCCAAAGCCACAAAAACATCAATATTGTCAATGATTTCCCAGTTGTGATCGGCATTCTTAGCAAAACCAATACCCGGGTCGATAATTAAATTATTGTTACTAATTCCAGCCTCCAGAGCAGCAGTAATTCGTTCGTGTAATTCATGTACTACTTCATCGACCACGTTGTTGTAGTTTGCTAATGAGTTCATATCTTTTGATTGACCACGCCAATGCATAGCAATGTAAGGGGTTTTTAGATCTGCAGCAGTTGCAAGCATCTCTGGATCGGCTAATCCCCCACTAACATCATTAATAATATTAGCCCCAGCCAATACTGCTGCCCGCGCCGTACTAGCACGCATCGTATCTATACTTATTGTTACGCCTAGTTTTGATAGTTCGGTTATTACTGGGATAACTCGTGAAAGCTCTTCGCTCTCGCTAACTCTTTCGGCACCCGGGCGTGTGGATTCACCGCCGATATCTATTATGTCTACGCCCTCTGAAATCATTTGCTTACCGTGCATTACCGCCGCTTCTAGCGAATTATGGCGGCCACCATCGGCAAAAGAATCTGGCGTGACATTGAGAATGCCCATAATGATCATGGTGTCTACCGATGTGTAATAAGACTGATTGCCTCTGCGCGAGTTGCAGCATTTTGCAGTGCACCTCGTACAGCACTTGTTGTTGTTCTTGCTTGAGACTTCTTAACTCCACGCATAGACATACACAGATGTTCGCAGTCAATAATTACAATTACACCAAGCGGGTCAAGAATCTCTACTAACGCATCGGCGATTTGAGTCGTTAATCGTTCCTGAACTTGTGGTCGTTTTGCATATACATCCACTAATCGGGCTAACTTTGAGAGTCCAGTAATTTTGCCGCGTGGGATATAGCCAATATGGGCTACGCCATGAAAAGGCGTTAAATGGTGCTCACAGTGAGAAAACACTTCAATATCGCGAACAATTACTAGCTCTTCGTGGCCAATATCAAATGTTGTTGTTAAAACATCTTCAGGTGACTGCCAGAGACCACCAAAGTTCTCTTTCATTGCGCGTGCAACACGAGCTGGAGTTTCCTTTAACCCATCACGATCTGGATCTTCGCCAAGGGCAAGTAAAAGTTCGCGAACCGCTTTTTCAGCACGCTCTTGATCATATGGTCCTGATGCTCGGCCATCGGTCACCGATACTTTATTGATCGTCACTTGGAGCCTTCTTGCGACGTGCTGGCTTCTTAACTTCTACCACTGCCTCTGTGCGAAGTGGAACTTCAACTGGAGGTTGTTCAGATGGAATACGCGTAATAGATCCAGTCCAAGCCGGTCGTGCAGTAACAGATTTAACCTTTTTGAAAATAGTCGCAATCTCTTCCTTATTCAAGGTTTCTTTATCAAGGAGCTCTAAAACCATCTCATCTAAGATCTTGCGATTAGCTACCAAAATATCGAAGGCCTCTTGGTGTGCATTTTCGATGAGATTACGGATTTCACGATCCACAATTCCAGCGATGTTCTCTGAGTAATCACGCTGGTGACCATAGTCGCGACCCATAAATGGTGCGTCGCTATCAGCGCCCAATTTAATGGCACCGATCGCTTCAGTCATTCCATACTGTGTAACCATCGCTCGAGCTAGTGCAGTTGCCTTCTCAATATCATTTGAAGCCCCAGTAGATGGATCATGAAAGATTAACTCCTCGGCCGCACGGCCACCGAGAGAATAAGCCAACTGATCCAGCAACTGATTGCGCGTTGTTGAGTAGCGATCTTCATCGGGAAGAATCATTGTGTAACCCAAGGCCCGCCCGCGCGGCATGATGGTGATCTTATGAACTGGATCAGTATGTGGCAGTGCATGAGCCACAAGTGCATGCCCGCCTTCGTGATAGGCCGTTACGCGACGTTCGTCATCGCTCATGATGCGTGATTTGCGTTGAGGCCCAGCCATAACTCGATCGATTGCTTCATCGAGTTCAAAGTTAGAGATTACTTTCTTTTCTTCACGAGCCGTTAACAACGCGGCTTCATTAAGAACATTGGCTAGATCGGCGCCAGTAAATCCAGGTGTGCGGCGCGCATAGTCAACAAGTTTTACATCTTCACTGAGAGGTTTGTTTTTTGCATGCACTGCCAAGATTGCTTCACGACCTTTTAGATCTGGTCGGTCAACTGCAATCTGTCGATCAAAGCGACCCGGACGCAAAAGCGCAGGATCCAAAACATCGGGGCGATTTGTTGCTGCGATAAGAATTACTTTTGTATTCTCCTCAAATCCATCCATCTCAACAAGTAACTGATTAAGAGTTTGTTCACGTTCATCATGACCGCCACCCATTCCTGCACCACGCTGGCGACCAACGGCATCGATCTCGTCTACGAAGACGATTGAGGGTGAGTTCTCTTTAGCTTGATTGAACAGATCTCGCACGCGTGCGGCTCCAACACCAACAAACATCTCAACAAAATCTGAACCTGAAATTGAATAGAAAGGCACTCCTGCTTCTCCGGCAACTGCACGTGCAAGAAGCGTCTTACCTGTTCCTGGGGGGCCAAAAAGTAAAACTCCCTTTGGAATCTTTGCCCCTAACACACCGTACTTATCTGGGTTAGCTAAGAAATCTTTTATCTCTTCAAGTTCAGCGATAGCTTCATCGACTCCAGCTACATCTTTAAATGTGGTCTTTGGTACATCGTTATTTTGAAGCTTGGCTCGAGAGCGTCCAAATTGAAATACTTTATTTCCTCCCTGAGCCTGACTCATCATCCAGAAGAAGAGAAAGCCAATCAGCAAGAAGGGAATGATTGAAAACAAGAATGAGACCAGAAGGGACTGTGAAGGAACCCTTACATTCCAGCCTTTTGAAGGGGGATTTGAGGTGAGAGCATCCACAAGAGTTGGCTCTTGTCGGGCAACATAAGAGGCTTCAACTTTGGTTGCACCTTTAATTGTTGTACCAGTTCGAAGTACTAATCGAATCTTCTGATCTTTGTCAACGATTTCAGCTGATTCAACTTGTGATTGCGAAATAGCATCTAAAGCTTGGGAAGTCTCAATCTGGGTATATCGATTTCCTGCAGAAGTTATCTGACCAAAGATAGAGATAGAAAAGATTGCAACAAGAATCCAGAAAAGTGGTCCACGAAAGATACGACCTGCTCGGGTTGCGGGCTTCTTAGGCGCAGTGCTACCTGTAAAGCTTTTCTTCAGCGGAGTTTTCTTGGCCGAGTTCTTTACTGGCTTTTTAGCGTCAGACATTTTCTAGATTTCTCGTTTCTAAAGGTTTATGAGTACATGTGCTTGGCAAGCACAGCGATAAATGGAAGGTTGCGATATTTCTCATCAAAGTCCAGACCATAACCAAC
>CAIXPV010000041.1 GCA_903921405.1 uncultured Actinomycetes bacterium | reverse complement strand
GCCTGGCAGATTCGTGCAACACCCGGTGTGTAGGCGCGGGATAAATCATCACGCGTCTTTAATGGGACTTTTGATTGAATCTCAATCTTGCCACCAAGGTGAAGCAAGAAAGTTCGGTCACTTACTTTACGGACCGTAAGATCTGAGTTTTTTGACAGTGCAACAGAGATTTCATCGGCATGTCCAGAATCAATTGTGTCGCAGGTTATATCGATAACTACTTTCTCCAAAAGTGACTCAACGACATCTAGCGCAGTAATAGTTGCACCTGCCGCCGTAATTATCGATGTAGCTAAAGCTACGGGCTGAGATGCAGGAAATCCTTCAACGCGAATTGTGATTCCATATCCAGGTGATGTTGATGCCATTTATACAACTCCATACAATCTGTCGCCGGCATCGCCCAAACCTGGAACGATGTAACCATTCTCATTCAACTTCTCATCCAAAGCGCCAGTAACAATTGTGATTGGAACTTTACTGCTGGCAAACTCTTTTTCAACGGCGGCGATACCTTCAGGTGCTGAGAGTATGCAAATTGCGGTGATGTCATTTGCGCCAAGGTCAATGAGGTAATGAAATGCCGCAATCAAGGTTCCACCTGTTGCCAACATAGGGTCTAATACAAAAACTTGACGTCCAGATAAATCATCGGGCAGGCGATTGGCATATGTACTTGCTTGAAGTGTTTTCTCATCTCTGACCATGCCAAGAAAGCCAACTTCTGCAGTTGGAATTAACTTGCTCATACCTTCTAACATTCCAAGACCTGCGCGCAAGATTGGGACGACAACTGGTCTCGGTTCTGCCATCTTTAGACCCTGCGTCTTAGTCACGGGAGTCGTAATCGAAACAGTGTGAGTACGAACATCTCGAGTAGCTTCATATGCAAGCAGAGTTACTAACTCCTCAACCAAGCGGCGAAAAGTTGGGGAATCCGTACGTTCATCGCGTAAAACCGTTAATTTGTGGGCAATCAAGGGGTGGTTGGCGACATGTACATTCATACCCCTTACCCTACAGGGCTTTCATTCTTTTCCAATGAGTGGAATTATGCTCGTATGCCCGAATTTGAAGATGACCTCGTTGAAGAGATCGAAGAGTTCGATGCCTTGGATGATGAGACCGATGCGGGCATAAAAGTAAGCGGCATCACAAATGAGTTAGATATTGCTGTGGCTGCTTGGCATGAAGATGGACGATGGAACTTAGGTGTTTTGCCAGACCCAACCGATATTGCTCAAATGATTTCAAGTCTTAAGTCACAACAAACTAATGGTGGTGCTATCGCTCTTATTTCTATCGATGAAGAGTTTTTTATTGTAATTCGAGTGCTCGGGACCCACATCTCACTTTTCCTCAGTGATTCTTCATGCGCACTTGATTATTCAGTTGCAGAAGAGTTACTAGAGATTGCAAATTTACCGATTCCCGAAGACGACGAAGATGCAGCACCAATCGGACACATGGAGATCTTGGCCGATCTTGGAATGAGCAGCATGGAGTTATCTGCTTTGTGTGATGATGCAGAGTTATTTCCAGATGAACAACTAGAAGCGATTGCCAACCGACTTGGCTTTGGCGATCAGTTTGCAGAGCTTCTAGAGCTGTGAGCGATGAAGAGTTAATGCAACAGGCTTTGCTGGTTGCACGTGATGCACTTGCAAGTGGTGACGTACCTGTTGGGGCGATAATTGTAAATAAGAATGGCGTAATAATCGCTAGTGGTCACAATGAACGAGAACTTCATAAGGATCCAACTGCACATGCTGAAATCGTTGCCCTTCGCAGAGCAACACAGGCTTTAGATAGTTGGCGATTAGAAGATCACACTTTGGTTGTAACACTAGAGCCATGTGCAATGTGCGCAGGTGCAATTGCTCAATCTCGAATATCAACCGTAGTTTTTGGCGCATGGGATGAAAAAGCTGGAGCGGTAGGTTCGGTATGGGATCTATTGCGTGATCCACGCTCACTATTTAGCGTAGAAGTACGGGCAGGTGTTCTGGCCGATCAGTGTGCAGCAGTGCTAAAGAGTTTTATACAAGGAGTTCGTAAGAAGGATTAAGAATCACCATTGATCCATCTTCTTCACCAACCATGCCCTCTGCACGCATTTGTGAACCCACTTCAAGGCCGGCAATGTCACGACGACCTAAGAACTGTAGGGAAACCCCACCAGTTTCATCCCAGATTTCAACTTCCAGAGTTGGTGCCGAGCCTCGGGGAGCAGACTTAATTGAAGTAACCCGCCCCTGTACTTGTGCGCGTTTGCGCCACTGGATTTCACCGATTGCGGTGACATTTTCGGCGTAGTGACTGACTGGCTCCACATTGATTGGTGCAACAAGTTTGGGTTTGGCCGCCCGAACCTCAGGTGTTTTTGTTTCATGTGCAGTATGTAGCTCAATTGTTGAAGTCGAACTAATGCGATCTACATCGATAGGAACAATCGTTGCAACAACACGGGGTAGCTGCGAAATTGGCGCAGCGATTTGCTCGGCAGTTTGGTCGTGCAATAAGCGTCCTAAGAAACCTGAATATGAGCGGCGAGGCAAGAGCAGAGTTAACTCCACATCTTCTTTTTCAGTCATTCTAATTGCATAGTCGAGCGCAGAATTAGCTAAGCGTCGATCTGGGCAGTCGATAAGCTCAAGAGTTACATCATCCAAGGCATCTGAAGCCGCCCAGGCTTTCTGAATCTCTTCAGCGTGCAGATCATCAATTACAAAGTGAACTGCGGCCAAATTGCGAGGCTTAAGGCTGCGGGCATATCGAATCGCTCCCACTGTTGCTATATCGACGTTATCGACCAACACGGTGACGTCATGTCGAGCAATTGATGTGGCGCGCTCTTGATGACTCTTAACAGCTAATGCGTCTTGCTCGCGATCATATTGGCGGCGCAAGCGCAAAAATGATATTACTAAAATTGGTGCTGTAACTATTACTAACCAGGCACCTTCAGTGAATTTTACAATCGAAAAAATTATTACCACGGCAAATGAGATTAAACCTGACAGTGCGTTAATGAAGACCTTTGCACGCCAAGCACCTACTTTGTTGCGAAGAGCATGGCGGGTCATTCCAAAGCCGGCCAAAGTAAATCCAGTAAAGACACCCAAAGCATAAAATGCAACTAGATGTTCAACAGAGCCGGCGGTAAATAAAACGAGGAGAACTCCACCGCCGGAAAGAAGCAAAATTCCATTTGAAAACGCTAGTCGGTGTCCACGCTTTGTGAGCTGGCGGGGTAGGTAGCCATCTGTGGCAACGAAGTTACACAAGAGTGGGAAGGCGCTGTACGTCGTGTTAGCGCCAGCAAACAAAATTAACATTGTTGCAAGTTGGACCATTACGAACATAGCCTGCCCGAAAGCCCCATTTCCAACTATCGATTTTGCAATCTGAGAAATAACCGTTGGGGTGCCTGTTTCGTAAGGCATGGCATGGATCTTGTGCGCAAACCAAGAGACACCTAGGACAAGGGTTCCCAGTAGGACGCTCATTGTTACTAACGTGCGCCGCGCATTAACGTGTTCTGGTTGTTGAAAAAGGGCAACGCCGTCAGAAATTGCCTCTAGGCCCGTGAGGGATGATCCACCATTGGCAAATGCCCGCAGCAAAATAAAGATCGCCGCAAATGTTAGAAGTCCGTGCGGTTGACCAAGTGGCACAGCCCCCTCGTTGTTGGTTGCAAGCACTTCTAACGTGCCATTAAATTGGCGATACAGACCCATTCCAAAGACAATGAGCATGCAACCAATAAAGAAGTAGGTTGGCATTGCAAAGGCCTTACCCGCCTCTTTAACGCCTCGCAGGTTTCCATACGTCAGTAGCCCAATGACTAATAGAATCATTGGAATCTTCCATGAAATAAGCGATGGGAATGTAGAAATAATCGCCGCTACACCGGCAGATGATTGAATGGCAACGGTTACGATGTAGTCCAACATCAACGCCACGGCAGCAATTTGTGCAACGACTGGCCCAAAGTTATCGCGCGAAACAATGTACGCGCCGCCAGTCTTTGTATAAACATTAATCACGTTGCGATACGACAAAGTAATAATTGTCAGGATTATTAGGATTACAGCCGTCATTGGCATCAAAATGGCAAATGCGGCCAGACCAAAGGCGGGAAGTAGCGCAATGAGAATCTGCTCAGAGCCATAGGCCGATGATGAAATACAGTCAGAGGACAAGATTCCTAAAGCAAAGCGCTTTTTCAAGCGTTGGTGACCTAAAGAGTGTCGGTTCAGCGGATTGCCTAACATTCGACGCTTAATTGTGTAGGCGAATGAATCCTTTAGATGCGCATGGTCCTGCAGCACCACCGGTGCGGGCGCGTCATCAGTCCACGACTTGGGCACTAAACACTCCTCTATATATTTGCGTTTAGAAGCTACTTAACTGCAATGACTCTATCGTAGAGCGCACCGACTTCAACTTCTTGCAGGCTGAGCGTATGCTCGCCCCATGCATACACAGTTATATATCAATGGCCAATGGATTGACGGAGTCAGCAAGGTAGCCGTCCACGATCCCAGCGATGGTTCGGTAATCGCTGAAGTCTCACTAGCTGGTGAGGCACACTGCGAAGCCGCCGTTGCCGCGGCCGATGCCGTCGCCGTGGAGTGGGCTAAAACAGCCCCGCGATATCGCTCTGAGATTTTGCGCAAAGCCTTTGAGATTATGACAAGTGAAATTGAAGCGATTGCTACGCTGATTTCGCGCGAAAATGGAAAGGCAATGCCCGATGCTCGCGGAGAAGCTGCATATGCCGCTGAGTTCTTCCGCTGGTTTGCCGAAGAAACAGTTCGCACTCCCGGAGATTTCCGTAAGTCTCCTTCGGGGGACAAGCGAATCCTGGTTACACATCAACCAATCGGTCTTTCAATTCTTATTACACCGTGGAACTTTCCCGCAGGAATGGCTACACGCAAAATTGGTCCAGCAGTAGCTGCCGGCTGCACAATGATTTTAAAGCCAGCAACTGAGACACCATTAACTGCCATGTACATCGTTGACATTATGGAGCGCGCAGGATTGCCTAAGGGAGTTCTGAATTTAGTTCTTCCAGAAAAAACAGGTCCAGCGATTTCCAAGATGTTGCACGATCCACGCGTTAAGAATCTCTCATTTACAGGTTCAACTGAAGTCGGCCGCGTCCTTCTAAAAGAAGCCGCTGACAAGATCATTCGTTGCTCGATGGAACTAGGCGGCAACGCACAAGTTGTTGTCCATGATGATGCCGATCTTGCAGTAACGATTCCTCAGTTACTTCTAGCCAAAATGCGCAATGGTGGTGCGGCATGTACGTCTGCCAACCGAATCTTTGTTCAGCGCGGAATTGCAGAAGAGTTCATTGCACAGATGACTAAGTCCATGAGTGGCTTTGTTATGGGCCGTGGAACCGAGAGCACTACAACACTTGGCGCCTCTGTCTCAATGAAGGAGCGCAACAAGATCGCTGAATTAGTTGATGAAGCAGTTGCAGCGGGTGCAAAGGTTGAAGTCGGTGGAGTAAAGCCAGAGGGTGTCGGCGCCTTCTACCCCGCTACTGTTTTAATTGTTGAAAAAGATAATCCCATCTTGCTCCATGAAATCTTTGGCCCAGTCGCACCAATTGTTATTTTCGATACCGATGCCGAAGGCATTGCGATGGCTAATGACACTGATTTCGGCCTAATTAGTTATGTATTCTCATCAAACCTCACCCGTGCACTTCGTACTGCCGAAGCTATGGAATCAGGAATGGTTGCCATTAATAAAGGCGTCATTTCAGATCCAGCTGCACCATTCGGGGGAGTAAAGCAATCAGGCTTAGGTCGCGAAGGTGGCTTTGATGGAATTCATGAGTTCTTACAGACTAAATACATCGGGGTAGAAATCTAATTATTGAGAGTTAAAGACCTCCGTAAACCTAATTTAGCACTATGTTGGTCTGATTAAGAGAGAGCAAATGTGGCTAAATCTACGGAGAGGTAGATTGAAATGAAGAAACTTGCGTACTTAGGTTCAATAATTCTTTTCTTGACTGCAATTGCAATCCCTAGCGCATCTGCTGCAAAGGTGCATGTTTCGTTTGTAGCTATTAACCCAATTACCGGAATAAATGTTGGAGCAGGTAATCAAGTTACTCTCTTTCAAGTTAATCGTCATGATCGCCAAGAAGGACGTACTGATTCATCTGGAGTTGTGAGTTTCGATATTGCAAATGTTGACTATATTCTCAGTTGGTATTGCAACTTTTGCAGTGGGGATTTTAAATCAAATCAAGGAACGCAATATTTAGTCTCTCCCCAAGCCGATGGAACAGTAAAGATTTTTTCCGCTGCCGATGAAGTTATGAAGCAAGACGCTTCTGGTAACTGGATTATAGGTATCAATTTAAAAAGAGTCGTCACAGGTAAAGACTTATGGCAGCTAGTACCTCGTCCTCAAGCCCTTGATGGCAGTGCCGAACATATGTACCTAATGACGAACGGAAAAGTTCTTATCCAATCACGTGGTGGTGCTGGTGGGGGTTTCGAGAAATGGTGGTTACTAACACCAGACGCAAATGGAAATTACTTAGACGGC
>CAIXPV010000040.1 GCA_903921405.1 uncultured Actinomycetes bacterium | reverse complement strand
GCTTGCCTGATTTAGTGCCGGTCTCATATACATAGCGCGCGATGGGAGTAGAGCCAACAAATGAAACTGATTTAATTCCGGGATGTGTAAGCAGTGCATCGACGGCAACTTTGTCGCCATGAACCACGTTAAATACGCCATCAGGTAATCCTGCTTCTTTCCATAACTGGGCCATCAGCATTGTGGCGCTTGGATCTTTTTCAGATGGCTTAACGATGACGGTATTTCCACATGCGATAGCAACTGGGAAGAACCACATAGGAACCATCGCTGGAAAGTTAAAGGGTGAAATGATTGCAACAGGACCAAGTGCTTGGCGAATTGAATAAACATCTACACCAGTTGAAACTTCTTCAGAAAAACCACCTTTTAATAAATGTGGAATTCCGCAAGCAAATTCAACGACCTCAAGGCCACGAGTTACTTCTCCCGCAGCATCGCTCAAGACTTTTCCATGCTCGTCAGTGATAAGCGCCGCGATTTTTTCCTTGTTCTGTTGAACTAGTTCGCGGAAAGCAAAAAGTACCTGCGTACGCTTTGTCAGTGAACTATGACGCCATGTTGCAAAGGCGGCCGCAGCTGCATCTACTGCCAGACCAACAGTTGCGACATCGGCAAAGGCAACGCTCCCTGTTACATGACCAGTTGCTGGGTTGAAAATATCCCCGCTGCGTTCTGGCTGCTGGTTAGATGGGGCGCCGTTGATCCAATGTGTAATCTGTTTCATAGCCGCAATCTACTTCAGGGCGTTAAGATGGCGCCAATTCCTATCAATCAACCAGGGTTAGAGGCTATTTTCATGAATACACCAGTTAACGATCCAGCCAAGCAGGCCGCCGTCAGCGCTGCAGACCACAAGTATGTTTTTCACTCATGGTCGGCTCAAGGTGCAATTAGCCCAATGCCTGTTGCTAGTGGTTCGGGATCATATTTTTGGGACCATGAAGGTAAGACCTATTTAGATTTCTCATCCCAGCTGGTCTTTACAAATATCGGACATCAGCACCCAACCGTTATTAAGGCCATTGCCGCCCAGGCCGAAATCATCGCAACGGTTGCACCACAGCACGCCAACGATGCGCGCAATGAAGCTGCACAAAGAATCGTCGAATTAGCTGGCGGACATTTCGCTAAAGTCTTTTTCACTAACGGCGGCGCAGATGCGATTGAAAATGCAATTCGCATGGCTCGTATGCATACTCATAAGCACAAAGTCTTATCTACATATCGTTCGTATCACGGCAATACAGGGGCCGCTATAAATGCAACTGGAGATCCTCGCCGTTTGCCCAATGAGTTTTCCTTTGGTCATGTGCACTTCTTTGGTCCTTATCTATATCGCACCGCTTTCTGGGCACAGAATGAAGAAGAAGAGTGCAAGCGCGCTTTAGAACATCTAGAGCAGACAATTATCTTTGAAGGTGCCAGCACAATCGCTGCAGTATTGATCGAATCTGTACCAGGTACTGCCGGTGTACTTATTCCACCTAAGGGTTACTACGAAGGCGTGCGCGCGATTTGCGATAAGTACAAGAT
>CAIXPV010000039.1 GCA_903921405.1 uncultured Actinomycetes bacterium | reverse complement strand
GATTTCCAACTTCCACAACGCTTTGAACTCGAATTCGCCGCAGCAGATGGTTCTCGTCAACGTCCTGTAATGATTCACCGCGCACTCTTTGGATCTATCGAACGTTTCTTTGGCGTACTCACCGAACATTATGCAGGCGCATTTCCACCGTGGTTAGCGCCAGTGCAAGCGATAGGCATTCCTGTTGCAGATGCTTTTGCCGATTACTTGGCCGATGTCATTAAGCAGATGCGTGCAGCAGGCATTCGCGCAGAGCTCGATGGATCAGATGACCGTATGCAAAAGAAGGTGCGCAATGCGCAGTTGCAGAAGATCCCATTTATGGTCATTGCCGGTGACGAGGATCAAGCCGCCGGTGCAGTTTCGTTCCGATATCGCAACGGAGATCAGAAGAACGGGATTCCCGTTGCCGATGCAATCGCGCAGATCAAACAAATTGTTAGCGAACGCACGCAGGTTTGATCAATGACCATTGATGGGGTTGGAATGCCAGATGGCTGGCAGCGGCTCTGGGCACCACACCGGCTTGATTATCTACGAGGTGAAAATCGCCCCCTAGAGAGTAATGACATTGAGTGTCCCTTCTGTCGAATCCCTCATTTGAGCGATGAAGATGGACTAATTGTCTTTCGTGGAGTTCATGCATTTGTTGTTATGAATTTGTATCCATACAACCCAGGTCACTTGTTGGTGTGCGCCTATCGCCATGTTGCTGATTTGACCGACTTATCAAACGACGAGAGAAATGAAATCTCCGAACTTACTGCCCATGCAATGAAAACGATTCGAAAAGTTTCTTCGCCCGAGGGTTTCAATTTAGGGATGAATCAAGGAGCTATATCAGGCGCCGGGGTCGCCGATCATATTCACCAACACCTTGTCCCACGTTGGAGCGGAGATGCTAACTTCATGCCAATAATTGGAAAAACGAAAGTGATTCCACAATTATTAATGTTAACTAGGAATGAGATTGCTCAGGCTTGGTAAGTCTTTCTAGATAGTTTCGTACGATATCCACACCAATTCCTTTTTCAATCCATAAAGGTATAGCAGGAAAAAGAAGTCCCGCCTCGAAGGCCCCTTCGCCAAGTGAGTCCTTTAGTTCTAGGTACTCATCTCTAAACTCCTGCACCAACGTTTCATGTTCTGGTTCACATGCAAGATCTTTAGGAGCCTTTGATGTGTAATCGATGATGCGCATTGTCTGTAAAGAAATCAGCGCACACGGTGCTCCAGCCTCATCATGTAGAACCAAGAATGGTGTAGCTACCTGGTCAAAAACGCGGTTGGCCAACATCACCGCATCATCAAAGTCAGCGGTCGAGTCCTGCAAGTGCGTGACAACAATTAAACGTGGAGTCTGAAGCTCATCCAAACTCTGCCATAAATCAATGGTCTCTTGATCGATACCCATTGCTGGATTAATAGCAAAGATTGCGCAGTCGGCATCTGCATCGCCACTCACGCCCAGCCTGGCATTGAATTCTCGGGCAACGGCGCCAGGATCGGCGCTCTCGTGGCCAAATACGGCTAGGTCTGGCATAGATGCATCACTTTTCACGTGCTCAGCCTACGATGGGTACTGATGATTAGTAGCACTGTAAAACCCGCGGTTACGAGATTAATAACACCCGTAGCTAGTTTTGCCCTGCGCATCGGGATTACACCCAATGCCGTCACATGGGTGGGTGCAATAGGGGTCGTGGTCTCGGCTTTGTACTTCTATCCACGTGGACAGCTTTTCGTTGGAACTGCGGTCATTTTTGTCTTTGCTCTGAGCGATCTCTTCGATGGAACTATGGCGCGAATATCTAAGTCGGGCGCAAGCAAGTGGGGCAGCTTCCTTGATTCAACGATCGATCGTATTACTGACTCATCAATCTTGATCGGTCTGACTATCTATTGTATTTCACTCGATGACAGTCTCAGCGTCGTAGTTCTAGTTACTTTGGTAACCGGGATGCTGGTTCCTTATATTCGCGCAAAGGCAGAGATTTACGCAATCGAATGCACTTCCGGAATCGCCGAGCGTACTGAACGACTCATGATTTCAATGTCTGCAATTGCACTTGACGGTTTGGGTGTTCCATACGTACTAACTGGCGGAATGTGGCTGCTTGCAATACTTGGATTTATTACCGTTGGACAGAGAATGATTATTGTTAAGCGAGCAGTTCATTAAATGATGACGACGATCTCGGCGTGGGGTTATTTTGCCGCCTGGCGAATCCTGCGGTGGCTTCCCGAAGGTTTTGTGTATTCTCGCGCATATCAAATTGCAGACATAGTAACCAAACGTAACGGCAAAGGTGTTCAACGTTTACGCTCCAATTTAGCTAGAACTCAACCT